>JASFGZ010000373.1:0-5037 GCA_050123495.1 Desulfobacterales bacterium | reverse complement strand
CCTGAAAGGAAAATACGATAAACTGGTTTCGATTGAGATGATCGAGGCCGTCGGGCACCACTATCTGGATGACTTTTTTCGATCGTGCAGCCAGTTGCTGAAACCGGACGGCGTGATGCTGCTGCAGGCGATTACGATTGCCGATCAGGTGTTTGAGCGCCATAAGCGTTCGGTTGATTTTATCAAACGCTATATTTTCCCGGGCAGCTGCATTCCGTCAATTGCTGCGATCACGAAGTCGATTGCCACCTCCACCGACCTGCGTCTATTTCACCTGGAAGATATTACCCCGCACTATGCCCGGACGCTGGCCTGCTGGCGGTCACAATTTTTCAACAATATCGATGCGGTCAAAGCGCTCGGATATTCAGAGGCGTTTATTCGCATGTGGGAGTATTATTTCAGCTACTGTGAAGCGGGTTTCGCAGAGCGCTATATCGGGGATGTGCAAATGCTGTTTACCAAACCCATGTGTCGACGGGAATCACTGCTTCCGGATTTAACCGCACGTAAAAATTTACAGTAAAGGAGATTCAACCGATGAACGTTTGGGTGCCGATTTTACTGTTATTGATACTGGCCGAAGTCTGGTGGTTTGGCGCACGCTGCACGGTTTATCTGAGCGATATCCGGGACTTATCAGAAAGAATGATCAAAATGACGGAAGGGACAAGCGGCAGCGATTAAATTGGCAACACGGCGCAATTAGCTGTAACTTTTGCCTGTAATTCTGTCTCGTTAAGACCGGAAGCATCTGCTTTCTTGTCATTTCTCCTCGATTCTATGGTGGTGGTTCAGTTTGCGCTGAGTTTCCTCCTTTCCTCAGCTGGGAAATGTTCACTGAACCACCACAAAATCTCAAAAGCCCTTCGATAATTTTGATAAGCGTCGGTCATCGAAGCGGAAAACGACACCGTATTTTGATGCCATTTTTCTTTTGGTTTGAGGCTCTGCTAGGCGGTTCTTCGAAACAACTGCGAGTACCTTAAATAAAAAATATTTGGCGTGCAGAAGAGGAATGCTTAACATCTAATTTGCCCATGAATAGATGACATTAGAGGCACTGCTCACGATAAAAACGCACCAGAAACAATATGACCCCGGAGGAAAGCAATACAATGGAAATAAAAAAAATCCTGTGGCCGACCGATTTCTCTGAAAACGCTGCAACGGCTCTGCCGCTGGTAACATCGCTGTCCCAAAAATATGCAGCTGAGATCCATATCCTGTATGTGCTAAAAGACTATCCTGCATTCGGCGCATCTTATGGCTACAACGATCCCGCCGATGTCGAAAAAATGAAGCAATGGGAGCAGGAAACTGCCGAGAACCGGCTGAACGAAATCTGCGAAAAATTTTTAAATGCATGCCCGCTTTATGTTCGCCACACCAGTGTCGGTGACCCTGCTAAAGAGATTCTAAAACTGATCCAGAATGAGACCATCGACATGGTTATTATGGCGAGCCGCGGCAGCGAAGCACATTTTGATTTTGGCAGTGTTGCCGATCGCGTCATTAGATGCACATCAATCCCCACTGTGATTGTACCGGTATGATGAAAAATTTATTCTCAAAACACCTGTCACTGTATGTTTGTGTCCTGTTGAGCGCAGCTCACGCGGCAGCCGGGTCCAACAGATTATCGCCCTGCCCGGATTCGCCGAACTGCGTCTCTTCCCAGAGCACAGATCCGGGGCGTTTTATCAAACCGCTGCGTTATACCGGCAACCTCGCCGATGCCAGGCAAAAGCTCATTGACCTTCTGGCGAACTCAAAACGGACCCGTCTGATACGCGTTGAGACGGATTACATTCATGCTGAATTTCGTTCGTTAATTTTTAATTTTGTCGATGACGTCGAATTTTACTTTTCTGCAGAAGATCGCATCATACATGTGAGGTCCGCATCCCGAAAAGGCTATTATGACTTTGGTGTAAACCGCCGGCGGGTGGAAGGCTTACGCTCGACATTTGAAAATCGGACAAAATAATCATCTGTCAGGGACTGTATTCAGTCAAAACATCATTGATTCGAGGTGAATATGAACATTTCCTTCTATTTGAAGCTATATGTACTTACCGTACCCGTTTTTTTCATTATCGATCTGATCTGGCTGGGAGTTGCGGCCAAAGGATTTTATCAAAAAAACTTGAAATATATCCTCAGCCCGAATGTCAACTGGACCGCCGCGATTCTTTTCTATTTGATCTATATTGCCGGAATTCTCATTTTTGCCGTTCTGCCCGCCGTCACTAAAGATTCGTTGCGACACGCTGCTCTGTGGGGCGCCCTTTTTGGGTTTTTCACTTATGCAACCTATGATTTAACCAATTTAGCCCTGCTCAAAGATTGGCCGCTCAATATCGTGGTGGTCGATATCTTGTGGGGGATGGTTCTTTGCACGGTTGTTGCAATTATCGGCTTTTATATTGCCAAGTGGCTGGTATGAGTTGGGAACAAACATATTCCGCTGAACCTGCAAAGCGGTTCGTAGAAGATCAAGAGCCCGTGACCTTCGGATTGGATGCTTTCATGATCAATTCAGGCGTAATTTCGCCAGTAGATTTTTTCCAAGATTTTTCTCTGACAAATTCCTCGAATTCTCTGATGCTGCGCAAATAATCTTCACCGCCTACCGAAGCGCTATTGTTATGGCCTCCGCCGGTGATGAATTTTAAGCGTTTCGGTGATGACGTTTTCTTGTACAAGCGCCGGCTCATTACTGAGGGCACGCGGTTGTCTTTTGTGCCATGCATGTACAATACCGGTATTTTCAGACGCCCGACTTTGTTCAGGGAATCAAATTTTTGATCAACAATGAGATCCATTGGCAAGAGGCGGTATTTATATTTTAGAAGCGCCATATCGATGATGGAAGTAAATGTGGCTTCCACGATCAATCCGGCCGCATTTGAATGGCGCACAGCAAGGTCTATGGCAATTGCGCCACCAATGGAATGGCCATATATGAAAATATGATCCGGTTCGACTTTTTTCTGGCCGACCAGATAATTCCAGGCCGCTTCGGCGTCGGCATACATCTGCGCTTCCGACGGAAACTCGCCATCACTCAATCCGTATCCGCGATAGGAAATAATAAACACAGCAAAACCCAGGTTGTGAAAGCGGCGTACATGATCGACATTAGCGCCAATGTTGAGCGCACTGCCGTGCAGATAAAGCAATGTTTTGCCGGAAGGATTCTGCGCCGGAATCCACCATCCATGGATGCGTTCCACCAGTCCGTTTGAGGCTCTGACTGTAACGTATACGTCTTTGTAGGGCAATTGGTAGTTTGCCGGTGTTTTCTTGATTTCGCGGCGGGGCATGAAAATAAAGTGGCCCTGCCTTGCCCAAAGATAGGTGCAAGCGAGCGC
Organism: Desulfobacterales bacterium; assembly: GCA_050123495.1. Classification (GTDB taxonomy): domain Bacteria; phylum Desulfobacterota; class Desulfobacteria; order Desulfobacterales; family JAHEIW01; genus JAHEIW01. The sequence continues at coordinate 1,660 of JASFGZ010000373.1, read as the reverse complement.
ATAGGCAAAAAACAAACTAAGCGCGCATATCGCAATTCTTCTGATAAAAGTTTTCGTGGTCATCTCATTTTGCTCTGACTGTGTTTATTGATAATTCTAATTACCGCCTAAGCAAAATCAAGCAATTTTCTTGTCAGCGCATCGGACGCCACACCAGATACCTCGTTTAGGGTCGGTCGACGTGTCCGGGCACATTTGGTTTCAATCTGATACTCATATGTCTTTTCTCGGCGACACGATCATTTTCTGCAATCGACATGAAAATTTGATACCTCAAACCGGAGATCTTGAGTGCACCTCCAAATGTCAAACATAATATGAACAAAATATTGACAATTAAGAAGCGCTTTTTCACGTCCAATTCAGAGGGTTGTGCCATATGACGGACGACACCGCAGAGAAAATCTCGATTGACACACCATCACAGTCCCCAGCGTAACATCCAGTTTTCATTTATATATCCACGCCATATCGCTATCTATCGTTAACCAGACCAAAGACCTGATAGCCGCTCTACAAAGCACACAAAGAATTTCATAAGCGCAAATGGCCCCAAATATTGACATGGGACGGTTGATGCTTAAGTTTAGAAGAATTTTAGACAAATCATGTATATTTAGGATGTCTTTTGTTCGTCGATTAACGCACACCAAAGGCAATTTCAATCGAGGGAGTGGCAGCATGATAGGTAAAGCACAATCTGGACGCGTAAAAATTGGCAGTCGTAGGGTTTCTAGGAGAGCTGATGCAGAAGAAAGCAAATGGGGAAACGCTGCACCGGGTTACGCGACTCCGGCACCGGCAAACGCAATAAAAAGTTCACCGAATGTCAATTTGCTTCAAAGCTATCTTTCGAGCATCAGTAAGTATAAATTGCTAACCAGGGATGAGGAACAGAATCTCTTTAAGCGGATGCACACTGACGGCGATAGACAGGCCGCTCAAAAATTGGTCACCTCAAACCTCAGGCTGGTCGTGAAAATTGCGCTCGATTACAAAAGACTCTGGATGCAGAATCTTTTGGATTTAATCCAGGAGGGCAATATCGGCCTCATAAAAGCGGTAGAGAAATTCAATCCAGCCAAAAAGGTGAAATTTTCATACTACGCCTCATTTTGGATCAAAGCTTACATTATCAAACATTTAATGGATAACTTTCGCCTGGTAAAAATTGGAACCACCCAAGCCCAAAGAAAGCTTTTCTTCAGACTGAAAAAGGAAAAACAAAACTTACGGGATATGGGCTTTGAGCCAAAGCCGGAGCTCCTTTCAGAGATATTAGGCGTGTCCAAAAAAGACGTGGTGGAAATGGATCAGCGCATCAATGGCTGGGATGTTTCTCTGGATGCGCCTCTGACAGACGATACCGATACAGCGCGAATTGAATTTTTAAACGCTTCGTCCGAATCTCTCGAAAAGCAAATTTCAAAAAAAGAAATTGAAGCGATTCTCCACCGAAGAATTGCTGAATTTAAAAAAGAAATGAATCAACGAGAGCTGGATATCTTCAACCAGCGCATTTTCGCGGAAAATCCCAAAACGCTTTCGGAAATCGGCCAACAATACGGCATATCAAGAGAACGGGTTCGTCAAATACAAAAAAACATCATTTCAAAGATGAAAGACTCATTTAAGTGCGCATTACCCGATTATGCCGCCT
>JASFGZ010000372.1:0-5050 GCA_050123495.1 Desulfobacterales bacterium | reverse complement strand
CGTGTTACCCATTATGATGCCACCACAATTTCGATATCAACCATTTCAAACAGAAGGTGAGACCATGGCCAAAGTATTTCGGCCAAGCACTCGCGAGGCCAGTATCCTATCCAAAATTGAATCCCAGAAAGAGTATGACCGCAAACGCGCAATTAATGCCATCAAAGATTGTATTGATCCCCTATCCAATGCAATTGCCATGAAACTTGTCGACAGCAATCTGGTGGAAACCACAAACAAAAATGCGCTTGAAGAACAAATCCAGAAGTGTCTCGAAAAATTGGGGCGAGCCGATGAGTTTGAAATCGACTATCAAGTGTCACCCATCCGAAACCTCGTTCCACAGCCCCATGTTGTCAGCTTATTTCTAACGGCCTTTGTCATTGAAAAGCTTATAAATCATAAAGACGTCGTCGATATTTTTGGATCGGACGAAGATATCTATATGAGTATCCACCAGCAAGTTAAAAAATTCCTGCCAACCTAATGCGTCCCCGTTTTCACCCCAGGTTAATCAACGGGCCCTTTGATGACCCCGGTTTATACATTCCTTTTCTTTTTGAAAACCGGGCAGTTCTATTTGACCTCGGCGATATCTATGCACTTGCGCCCAGAGATATACTCAAAATCAGTCACGTGTTTGTCACCCACACGCACATGGATCATTTCATCGGTTTCGACAGACTCCTGCGGCTTTTTCTGGGCCGCGAAAAACAGTTGTTTATGTATGGCCCCCGGGGATTTTTGAGAAATGCCGAAGGTAAACTCGCCGGCTATACGTGGAACCTGGTAGAAAATTATCAGTACCGTCTGACGCTACACCTGACCGAAGTCCATTCGGACCAACTGATAACAAAGACCTATCGTTGCCGGGATAAATTTTTGGCTCAAGAAAAAACTGCCGAGTGCGCTTTCAATGGCGTCCTGCACGAGGAAGCGGGGTTTCGCGTACTCGGTGTCATTTTAGACCACAGCCTCCCCTGCCTTGGATTTTCGATTCATGAAAGGTTTCATGTCAATATCGTCCGAGAGGGCCTGAGTGCGCTGGGTCTTGAAACCGGCCCCTGGCTGTCGCGATTCAAGCAAGCCCTGTATCGCCAAAGTGATCCGGATTCGGATTTTGAAGCTGAAATCGAAGGTCAAGGTCAAAAAAGGCAATTCAAGCTCGGAGAACTGGCCGAAAAAATTGCGCTGATTACACCGGGCGAAAAAATTACTTACATCAGCGATGTGGCTTACAGCGATGCCAATGAAGAGAAAATCGTTGAATTTGCCAAAAATGCCAGCCACCTTTTTATCGAAGCCGCTTTCCTGGACAAAGACCGCGCCATGGCCAAGGAAAAATTCCATCTCACCGCCCGTCAGGCCGGCGAGTTGGCGGCCAAATCCGGTGCCAAACAATTTACGGTCTTCCACTTCTCCCCCCGCTATCTTGGACAGGAAAGTCTTCTGTATCAGGAAGCCTCGGAGGCCTATGAGAACTTGAGTTGATTAATGTCGCTTATTTATTTACTGACCTATGATTCAAAAGAAGTTAATCCAGGAGGGGCGCTTTCAATTTCAATTAATTATGGAGCCTTATCTTAGGAAAGGTAAGTCGTTATAGTCGAGCAAAAGCCTGCAATCTCTTTGCGAAAAGGTTTGCCACTGTCTAAAGGAAAATACCCCGGTCACAATCCTCGAACTGTGGAGGAAACGGGTATAAAATGTGAGTTATTTGATTTTACAGATTACAATCGTGGTATCATCGGCTAACGGTTTGCCCTCGCTAAATTCCTCCAAGCCTTTTCTAATTTCCTGGACCATTTGCTTGACTGGAACATTATTTAAGTGCTGACCGAGTTTTATGAGGCGCTCCCGGCCAAATTCCTGATTTTGAAGGTTCACAGCTTCGGTGACGCCATCTGTATACAACACCAGAAGATCTTCTTCGTGCAGTTCAATTGTTTTCTCTGCGAACTCAGCTTCTTCAACCAAACCGATCGCAGCCCCCGTTGGCCGTAACATCTCTACGGATTCTTTTTTGCTCTTGTTTTTGTGCAAAACCAGTGGTGGTTGGTGGCCCGCATTACTAAATGTGAGTGTCTTTGTTGATGCGTCAAAGGCGCCAATGAAAAACGTTACAAACGTTTCAAAGCGGATATTGTGTATGAACAGCTTGTGTACCTGGCGCATTACCTCGGCGGGCGATTTGTTAATCGGTACTAAAGTCCGCAGCAACGCCTGTATACTGGCCATATGAAGGCTTGCCGATACCCCATGGCCCGCTACGTCTGCTATGGCCAGGCCATGAAGTCCGTTGCTGAAATCAACGAAATCAAAGTAGTCTCCCCCCACAATCTGAGCCGGTCGACTAAACGCAGCAATCTCAAGCCCGGGTATATTGGGTACTTCTTGCGGCAACAGCGTTTTCTGCACATCCTGGGCCAATTCAAGTTCACTCTCCAATTGATGACGTTCTTCTTTAGAAAGATGCTCAATGCATACACAAGCGGTGTAATCGACTTCCAGGAGTTCTGTTTCAACAACTTCATGACAAACTTCACACTTGCCTAAAGTTTTTGCTTCAACTTTGGATATGGCGTCATCAATCACGTTCAGGCAGGCATGCACTGATTGTTCGGTTGCGGGACCCAACAAGACTTTTTTCTTACCCAGAGGCGTCGCGTGGAGCCATTCGGCGAGGTTATCCTGTTTCTTCAATAGACCTTTGTGCATACGCTCTAAAAGAAGGGCTTCCATATGTGCCTCCTGTTCCTGCACCCAAAATGTTATGATTTCGTGCCAAAAAACCAAATATCAAGCGAATGCAGATTTATTGAGAGAGTTCAAACTATCCGATTACACGCATTTTATACACATAGAATCTGGATATCTGGAATCCGCCGCGGAATCAACCGATTTTTCAAGGTTTGATCACCTATGATTACAATCGAATATCGCATGAATTTTCAGAACTGATATCTGCCGATATGTTGGAGTAACATGCAATTTTGAGGCTTGAAAATATTTGGGATTACCTGGCGATATACGTAATAAATTGCGGTTATCTCTTCATAGCCGCCATCCACAGTTCAGCAAAATTATGAATTTCGCTGCAAAATCTAAAAAATGATTAATTTATTTTAGATTGTCTCAAGATGACTTATTATAAATAAATCTAAAATCTTAACGCCAATTTCGAGACCTCAATATGGCCTCATCAAAACGTTGCTTCAGGAGAGTTAGATCATCTTGTGGAGATATGATTGCTTTCGGTTCCTCTGTTGCAGGCAATTCCGAGGGCTGCCTTACTAATCCGCTACCAATCAAGGCAAAGCAACCGGTTCCATAAGTCGTAATGTCCGGTGACGATGGAACCAAGATTTCGCATTGGGTCACATCAGCAAGAAATTGACAAAAATATGAATTATTGATTAATCCACCGTCAACAGAAAGTCTTTTCTGCTTTCCGGTCAATCGCCCGATGGCATCCAATAACTGAGCAGTACGAAGCGCGATTCCTTCCAACACTGCTTGGCACAGATCTTCTTTTGTAGTCTCTAAGCTCATTCCCAACCAGAGACCTGAAGCTGAACGATCCCAAAAAGGGCAGGCTAGTCCAGATAATGCTGGCACGAAGACAAGACCCCTTGAAACCGCAGCAGAGTTCTCAAAATGATCGATTTCGGTGAAATCATTAAAAAGGCCAAGGCTTTTTGCCCAATTAACAGCTGAACCGGCGTTATATATGCCTGCGTCGATGGCATAAACTGGCTTTTTGTCGGCAAACTGCCAGGCGATCGTGGATAAAATCCCACTCTCATGATCGTTTTGGATCGTTTCCCCCACATTGGCCAGCGCAAATACGCCCGTTCCGAAGGTTATTTTGATTTGTCCGGCTTCATAGCACGCATGACCCATAAGTGCTGCCTGTTGATCAACAACGCTTGCGGTAATGGGGATGTCTTTACCTTTTGATTTTATGCAGCCGAAATGAGCTGTCGTTGGTCGAATTTGCGCCAAAATCCCCCTTGGAATTTCAAATAGTTTACAGAGCTCCGGATCCCAGGCACATGTTTTAAGATTCATTAAACTAGTTCGTGATGCAGTGGTTACATCCGTAGCATATTCTCCGGTCAATCTGTAAATAAAAAAACTTTCAGATGTGCCTAATCTCAATCGATCTTTCTTGAGAAGTTTTTGGGCCTCAGGAACATTTTTCAAAATCCAGCGTAGCTTGGATGCGGAGAAATAAGGATCCAAAGGAAGCCCGGCCCGTTCCAGCGTTATCTCTTCTCCCCCCTTGGCTTTAAGTTCTTCGGTGAAATTGGTGGTTCGTTGATCCTGCCAGACAATGGCGTTGTATACGGGCAAACCGCTTTCACTATCCCAAGCGATAACACTTTCGCCTTGATTATCAATGCCGATGGCATCGATATCTTTTGCAGCCTCTATGGATTCTTCAACATTGCGAAGAAGTGTTTCAGGGTTATGTTCCACCCATCCGGACTGGGGATAAATCTGATGATGTTCGACCGAGTTACAGAACGCAAATCGCCCATCAGAATCTAGCGTATACGTTTTCGTTGCCGTCGTACCCTGGTCAACCGCAAGGACGCGCTTCATAACCGGGCTCCAAAAAGTGATGGTGGGTTGCCGTGAATTGTTGCTTTACCAAACTATTGTCCCCTGTAGCCCAGCCGCACAAATCCAAGTCGGATGAGAAAAAAGAGGGTGATCAGGACAAGAAAAACCAAAGCGTTGATAAAAGCCGCGAGGGAATAAAGTTCGGGTTCAATGCCATGGCGCAATGTACCCCAGGCGATGGTGGGAAGGGTGGGGATAGCCCCTATGGCATAGAATGTAATTTCGAGATTGTTAAAAGCCAAAATAAAACTTACCAGGAAGGCTCCCAGCACGGACGGCCATATCGTGGGTAACGTAATTTCCCAAAAGCAGCGCGCGGGACGGGCGCCGAATACCGTGGCGGCCTCATCCATACGCCAGTCATAGCGTGTCAGCTGAGCTAAAATAACCAGAAACGCAAACGATAGGGACTGGGTCGTAT
>JASFGZ010000371.1:0-5097 GCA_050123495.1 Desulfobacterales bacterium | reverse complement strand
TCACATTTGTTTTTACGAACATTAAGGAGTTCAACCCACCGATTCAAAATGCTCACATGATTTGGGTTGAGCGCTTTGTTCGGTTGGCCTGTTGTCCCGTTTGCCCGAAAAATAAAATTAGACATTTTCCCGAATTCAACCGTCACGACGGGCTCAACGGAATTTGTCCGGAGATATTGCCCTTAAGACCTTTTATCGGACTGACCCAGAGTCCATGGGTTATTTCGTTGATTTGCACGCTTTTTCGGCATGATTTTGGACTGATGCAATTAAATGTTGAAATTCTTGGGGACTTTCGATTTTATCTTTTTATTCGCTTCAGGCCAGCAAAGTTTTGGCAATGGGTTCTAACCATGCCTCTTCGCCGAAAGCGTCGGTCAGTTTTTGGGATACGGCTTCCAGTTCCGATTTATTGGGCACCTCTACGACCAGATCGTAACCATCCAAAACTTTCAATTTCCCGTGCTGTTGAATAATATCGATCACCTGATGCACATCGACCGTAAACCAACCTTTCATGCGACGCAACAATTCCTCGCCTTGAAACAGCCGCTCGATCACCAGATCAACTTGCCGCTGCTTTGCTTCCCATCCGAGAACGGCAGGTTGTTTCAATACCGGCCGTACCGGATCATGCATCGCCGCACATTTGAACCACAACATCGCTCTTTCCATGCCTCCTCCTTGTTGACATCTGTTTAAATTTAGGGAAAATATAATCATCGACTGCACCTGTCAAGGACAATGCTTACGCATTTGTTATTTGTTATCTGTTATTAGTTATTGGACGAGCAACTTGAAACAGGGCTATAATGTGCGGAGGTGAGATGAAAATAGAAAGATCAATCTGTCAAAACCAATAACCAATAACGAATAACTATTAACTTATTTTTCGGGGAGACAGCTATGGATGTATTTTCTGCCATGATAGATCGCCGCAGTGTGCGAGCGTATCTCAATAAACCCGTTTCGCGAGCGGATATCGAAGACATTTTTCACTATGCCGGAATGGCGCCATCGGCCATAAATATACAACCCTGGGAATATGTAATTGTTTACGGAGAAGAAAAGGACCGGCTGGTGAAGCGCTTGCAGAAAGCGCGCGAGGAACGAAAGATCTCTTGCGGCCCCGGGACCGAAAATCCTTTGCCGGATATATTTAAAAACCGAAGCCGCCGGGCTTCACGTGTCATGGCGCCTAAAGTTACTGAGATGGGCCTGGAATTCAATCAATTTGTCGAGGCGGGCAGCTGTTCTTTTTACGGCGCACCGCTAGCGATTATTGTTACCCTAGACCGACTGTTTCCAAAACTCCGCTATCTGGATGTGGGTCTCAGCGTTTCCTATCTGCTGCTGGCCGCCCAGGCCCATGGATTGGCGACATGTCCGATCGGGCTGATTTCATCCTATGGCGAAGAAATAGCGGAGATCCTCGATATCTCCGAAGACAAGGAAATCGTCTTGGGCATTGCACTGGGATATGCCGACAATCAATCACCGATCAACAATTTTAAAACGGATCGCGAAAGTCTGGACAACATTCGACGCTGGTACGAATGAGGCTCCCCGCCATCCCGCAGAGGATTTTTTACGGGATGCAGGCTGGTAAAAGAGGCTTAAGTTAATGAAAATGATCGAAATTGATACTTTTGCGCGCCAGGTTCTTAAAAACTGCGATATTTCAGATGCGCAGCATGCCGGATTGTATTCTATCTGTGGACTGGCCCTGCGATTGCGTGACCTTTACAAATGGGAAAAAGGCTTGAATCCATGGGAAGAAAAAGACGCATCTGAAGTTCTCGATTGGATCGCTGCAAAGGAACAGCTCTGGGAAAAACTCGCCGGGAAAAAATACGCGGATATTTCCATCGGGGGTAGGCACTATAATCCGTTTAACACGGCCCCGATTAATGCAGTACTGGAACCTCACGGCATCTTATATGGTGCCGGCTATGCCTACAGCCTGAAACCCACCTTTTTTCTGGCCACGATTAAAAATAAAAGCCACACCAACGGATACACCGTATACACCCTCGAGCGGGAACTTGCCCGTGATCTGTTAACCCTGCCGGTACTTTCGCAGGACAATTCAATCCTGCTGCGCATCGATTCTGCCAGGCTTTTTCTATGGGATCAAATCGCCTTTATAAAAAAATCAGGTCGACCGGCACTGCAATTTGCACTCGAACACTGCGGACTCAAAAAGCAGGACTCAGAAGCATTGCAGCATCAAATGCCGACAATTTTAGCCGCTCAAAGAGATAATTTTATATACCACGAAATTGGTGAAATGAAAGATTCCACGTTTGACCCGGTTATCTGGCGTGAATTAATTGCCGCCTTTCCGCACTCACCCGTTGAACTACTCGCCAGGGCCGTCAAGGATCTTCTGGCAGATACAACCCAACACGGAACGCTCTTTTATCTTATACGGAATCGCAAGGCCGCCGCCCTGGGTTTCTATGTAGCCTTTCAGGATGGACTGGCAAAAGAACTTTTCCCCGAACTCAGAGATGCTTTTAGGGGCTTTACCAAAAGCCGTGATTGGCGTATGATAGAAGAAGCCGTTGCTACAGGCTACCGCAATGCCCGAACGTTCACTGAGAAAATCGTTCATATTTTCCAGACCGGCAAAAAAAATCAACAGATGCAATGGGCAAAAGATGAGATCGAGCGACGCCTGCTGGGAAAAATCAAAAAATAAAGACACCGCCTGATTTATGACCCTGAAGGAGATCGCATGAATTATGATGCAGAATTCTGTCAGCAGATCCGGGTAAGCGAGGATGAGAAGCGCCAGTGTTTTGCGCGGATATCTGAAATCCTTTCCCTGGCCACCAAGGGGAGAAATTTCGGAATGCTGTCATTGGGCAAAGAAGCCGAAGAAAGTTCATCATTTCTGCTGCGCAAAGGGCTTCAACTGGCATTGGACGGCGTCAAAGGCCACACGGCCAGAACCATTCTGGAACTTTATATCCATACCGGGGACTATACAGGGAAGGAGCTGCTGGAGCGCTGTATTATATTAGAAGGCGTACTCGGAATTCTGGATGGCATGCATCCTAAACTCCTCAAAGAGCTTTTGCTTTCCTTCCTCGGTGAAACGGGACATACGATTTTTAAGGAGGAATTTGAAGCCAGCGACAAGAAGAAATTGAGATCTTATCTGCAAAAAATTGAAAAAAAACCTGCCGCAACGAATTCCGCCGCCAAACTCGGTAATATTATCGCCAAGCTCAATGAGAAGGCCATTAAACGTTTTCTGCAAATAATCCATATCGAGGATCTGGCAAAGACCGCAAAGGACATGGACGGCAGAGCGCAGATCAAAATATTCAATCATCTGCCGGGCAGAAGTGCATCGATGTTATTTGAAGCTATTGAGCAGATGGATTCCATTGAGCATGATAAAATCGTGGAGGCCCAGAACAAATTCGTCGCCATTATGTCGGAGCTCAAAGAACAGGGGCGCATCTGATGAAATACTACGTTTATTTTGATGCGTATGGGCATGCCCGCCAGGTAGTCAGCGAAAAAGAAATGGCCGAAAACTACCGGAACGAACCGGATAGATTTTTAAAAGCCATGTGCCGCCTACAACCGGATACGAATGAAGGTCATGTAAGCGGTCACGTGGGCACCCTCAGCTTTGATAATGATGAAGAGCTGAAGGATTATCTTGAATCACTGGGAGATGAGATAGCGGGCTTTTACAAGGCGGACTCCGATAGCCGACCGTACAATTTTTAAAGAAAGTGCACTAAATTTCAAAGTGATCTAAAGTGGCTAAAATTAAGGATTTCTATCATTTTATCTTAATAATAAATGCTAGAGCGGAGCGACACCGAAACTTTAGGCACTTCCAACTTTAGTTCACTTTAGGCACCCGTCAACTCCTACTGACTCGCGAAAACCTTTTCCAGCAATTCCGTAACGCGTGCTGCCGGTTCAGTCCGGATGCGTTTCTCCTCTTCAGCCAGCATCTTAAAAAGCCCCTTTAACGCACCATCGGTGACATACTGATCCAAATCGAAACTCAAACTCTTGCCGAACGGCATGCTTTCCGCCTTGGCATTCAAATCCTGGAACGACTTGGTAACACCGACCTCGCCCATGGCGTCTCTAACGATGGGTTTAAAGGTCTCCCGGAGTTGTTCTGAGGTTTTATCTTCAAAATAAAGCGTAGCTTCATTATCGCGCCCGTTGAGAATTTTCTTGGCATCATCAAAAGTCATCTGTTTGATGGCATTCCCGAAAATAGATTTCGCCTCGGGAGCGGCACGCTCGGCAGCCCGGTTCATGCTTAATTCAAAGCTGTCTACTTTTTCTCCGTATCCGACGGCTATCAAAAGCTTTTCAGCTTTTTGCACCGATTCCGGAAGCGGAATTTTAATGTCCGGATTCTGATAATACCCATCTGGTTTGGATACCAGTTTTACGGCGTTTCTGGTTCCAACCTGGAGGGCTTCTTTAAGGCCTTGAATGATTTCATCGTTTGAAAGCCCCCCTTTGCTGCCCAGGATTTCCTGAGCGCCTTTGAACATATCGCTGAAACTGCCCGCGTATACAAAATGGATGCTGCAAATAAAAAAAACAACCAGTATCAGACTAAATGTAAAACGCCACGTTTTCATTATATGCTCCTTCCAAAGAAAAAGGAAAAGAAGAAATTCTCCTGAAGAAATTATGATTATACAGCAGATAAATTCGACAGCACCCGCTAAACTGTATGGATGAGCGATATGGAAAAAGTTTAGCAGGTTATATGGAAGCCTCCGGCAACCTCCCTGCCTTCCTGCAAAAGCTTATTAAATACCCCTATAGCCTTGGATGTCTTTTTTTCAATTAATGCAATTTTATGGGCTGCCAATTTTTCGCGCAATTCAGCACTGGTCTTCATTAACCCCGGGGAACCCTTCCCGATGACCACGGTGTCGGGTCCGGATTCCAAAATATCGGCAATATCCTCGACATCAACCCGGTGTCCGGTCTTCCGCCACCAGTCCGAAATCACCTGCCCACGAACAATTTTAATGTCATCAGTGTAAGTTTTGCCATAGACAACGATCTTGCCGAATGAGAAATCCGTGATCATAT
>JASFGZ010000370.1:0-5100 GCA_050123495.1 Desulfobacterales bacterium | reverse complement strand
ATTCTACCCCGCAATAGAAACCCGCAATAGCAACAAAGGAGGTGATGGATTACTCAGCATAACAGATGATATGTTTTTCCTTACAACCCAATCAAAAGAAGGAGGATTAAAATGAAAAAGTCTTTAAACACCGTGCTTACACTGTTGATTGTATTGCTGCTGGCAGCACCCGCATTTAGCGCTGAATTCGTTATGAAATTCGGTATCTCCCAGCCAAAAGGAAGCGATCGGGCAACATCGATGGAATACTTCGAAAAGGAACTCGAGAAACGGTCCAAAGGCCGGATCGACGTGGAGAACTACTTCGGCGCTGTGCTCGGCAACGAACGCGAAATGATGGATATGGTCGCCACCGGCGCGCTCCAGGGTACCCGGGGAGGCATGTTCACCGATGCCAATCCCAAATTCGTGATTTTTATGATGCCCTTTCTGGTAAACGGATGGGAACAAGCCACGAGATTGGTGCAGAGCGATTGGGCCATGGAGATTGCTAAAGATGCTGCGAAAAACGGCTATCATGTTCCGGCCATCGGTGTTTCCAACGGGTTCCGGGCCTGGTCCAACAATGTCCGCCCCATCAAGTCTGCCGCAGATTTCAAGGGATTGCGCATTCGTGTTCCCCAACAGGAGGTATACCAGTTATCGATGAAAGCCTTCGGCGCCAATCCCATTGCCATGGCCTACAGCGAGGTATACCAATCGCTACAGATGAATGTTCTCGACGGACAGGACAATGCACCGTCCAACATCTGGGACTATAAAATCTTTGAACAGCAAAAATATGTTACCATCAGTAATTATGCCACCGGTCCCGATCCGTTTATGGTAAATTTAGCATGGTTCAAAAAGCTGCCCGCTGATCTCCAGGCCATCCACGATGAGGTTGCCAGAGAGGCCATGAAGCTTTGTGATGAAATCCAGCAGAAGCACGAAGGTGAAATCATTTTGAAACTGGCCCAGGCCCAGAATGTCGACAGCCTCAACTACGTCAAGATGGATGCGCTTAAGGAGTTCCGTGAACGCGCCAAGCCGGTGTATGATCATTTCATTAAGAAAGGTGACTTCAGTCAGAAGGATCTCGAAACGGCCATGGCAATTGCCGCCGGCAAATAAGCAAGCGCTTCCTCGTAGGGGTCAACTTGGGGTGGATACCTTCGGTTGACCCGGTAACTTCATCCGCCAGGATCCTTTGCCAGAACACCGGTGCCCATCGATAATGGGCACCGGTATCCCCAGACGAGTTAAAAAATTGATAAAACCGAATAATTGGAATGGATAAGGGACAGTAAACATGAATCAGGAACACCCCCCCCAAACAGGCGTTATGGATTGGCTAAAAGTGGCCGATCGATATCTGGATTTCTTGCTCCAGGCCATTATTGCGCTTATTATGCTTGTACTGGGCGTCATGGTTTTTGCCATCGTTATCATGCGCTACGGATTTTCCTACTCCATTTTCGGCATGCACGAGATGCTGCCGATTTTATTTGCCCACGCCACGGCCGTTGGCGCAGCGCTGGCCGTGTCCCACCGTGAACACATATGCATACCGTTTATTTTCGACCTCATACCGGAGCGCTGGACCCGTTACGTGGACATATTGAACTTTATCCTGCTGGCCATTATCAATGCGGCCATCTTTTGGCAATCGATAACATGGCTCAAAAAAACCGGATTTTTTCCGATGCCGTCTCTTCAGATAGCGCAGCTATGGGCCAAATCATGCATCCCTGTTGCCACCGGATTTTCGATACTGTTTTGCCTTATCAGAATCTTGTTAGTGGTTTTCGGTGATGAAAAACCCACCTGGTTCTCGGCAAAAAAAAGTTAAAAGGAGCATCCGATGATCACCTTACTTGTCATTCTGTTTCTGCTTTTAGTCATAGGCATGCCCATCGCTTATGCCATCGGTCTGTCCGCCTTTTTATACTTTGCAATCTTCAACCCGATGCTGATCCAGATTTTGCCGCAGCGGATGTTTTCAGGCATGAATTCCTATGCCATGATCGCCTTACCTCTTTTCATCCTTATGGGGCAGATCATGAACGCCAGCACCATCACCAAAAGACTGATCGACTTTTGTCTGATTTTTGTGGGCAAGATGAAGGGCGGTCTTCTTTATGTGGATGTCGCGGCGAGTATGATCTTCGGCGGTATCTCGGGTTCGTCCACATCAGATGTGGCCTCACTGGGCTCGATTCTCATCCCCGAGCAGCAGAGACGCGGTTATCCGGCACATTTCGCCGCCGGTACGACGGTCGCTTCGTCAACCATGGGCATGATTATCCCTCCCAGCGTTGCCATGGTAATTTATGCCATCGCCTCCCAGCAATCTGTGGGCAGGTTGTTTCTGGGGGGGGCCATTCCCGGTATCCTGATCGGTGTCAGCCAATTTGTGATCGTCTGGATCATGGCCAAGCATCATCATTATCCCCGGGAGGAGGTGGATCGCTCCTTGGCCGGGATCTTCGGGCAGTTTAGAGACTCGTTGCTTATTCTGGCAATGCCGGTATTTATTGTCGGTTCGGTTACTTTCGGTATAGCCACGGCCACGGAATCTGCTTCCATGGGCGTCTTTTATGCCATGTTGCTCGGCTTCGTTATTATCCGCAGGTTGTCGCTTCCGGATTTTTACAAATGTTTAAAAACCGCAGCCATCACCAGCGCAATTATCATGATGATCGTCTCCTTTTCGCAACTCTATGTCTGGGTACTGGCCCTTGAGCGCATTCCGGAGAAAATCGCAGCGGGTTTGATTGCCCTGGGCCTTGGGCCCACCGGCACGATGCTGCTCGTTGTCCTGGTGGTGTTGATTGTGGGAACCGTTCTTGATGTTACTCCCGGAATTCTGCTGTTGACGCCGGTATTTTTACCGGCCGCCGCCACGTTGGGGGTTTCGCCGATCCAATTTGGCGTCACGCTGGTGGCCGCTCTGGCGGTGGGTGCATGTACGCCACCGGTAGGCAATTGTCTTAACGTGTGTGCAGCCGTAACCGGCATGCGCATCGGCACCATTTTCCGCGGTGCGGTTCCCTGGCTCATCGGCAATGTTGTCATACTGGTGCTTATTACCCTGTTTCCGCAGCTGGTCTTATGGCTGCCCGATTTGATCATGGGGCCGCAGTAGAATACCAACGGGTTGTCAGGATAACGCATGTTGTTTTTTCTTGTGATTTATGCTGACATTACCTTCAAATGGCGTGCAGATCATTATTAAGTAACTTCTGCATTCGAAACGAGATAACATGGAGATTACAGAAAAAATAAAGCAAAAAACGGTTGTCAACCAGGCCATGGAAAAGATCAAAGCGCTGATTGCCTCAGGGGAATATAAGGTAGGCGATCGTTTGCCCACCGAGCAGCAGTTGGCCGACATGTTCGGTATTGGGCGTACATCGATTCGGGAAGCGATCAAGGTTTTTCATCACCTGGGGGTTCTTGAATCCAAAGTGGCCAAGGGAACGTTTGTGTGCGATCGTTCCAAAATCTCAACTGAAGCCCTAACCTGGGCAATTATGTTGGGTGAAAGTGAGTTTTTTGATCTATTGGAAATGCGCTTGGTCATGGAGCAGCAGGGATTTTTCTATCTAGTGGAAGGTTACCAGAGGGATCCTGCTATCATTCAACCCACGCTCGATCGTTTAGAAGCCGAGATTGAAAATATGCGTCAGGCCATCGACCGCAATTCGGATGCGGACCGCATCGATGCCGATTACCGGTTTCACGGTATCATTATCGAAGCCTGTGGCAACCGTCTTTTTGACGAATTATACAACATCCTGCGGGCGTTTTTATATGAAGAGATCCGTCGGACGCGTACAGCCGCTGATGGATTCGCTTCGGTTCCGGAGGCTCACCAAAAATTGATTGATATCATCAAAAGCGGTGACATCTCCGCTGCGCTCATAACGTTGCGGAGTCACATCAAGGATATTAAATCTCTTATGGAGCGCAGCTATCGAAATATACGTGGCGAACATAAGAATCTGCAGACCTCAAATTTGTCATTCAGCTGAAGTCCACCAGCACGATATCAATTAAAAGAAACCGACGCATCGGTCCAGATCCCATTTTGCCTGTGTGAATAGACCGCCGCTACAACGAATTTTACCCCGCGCCCCCCGCCATTTCCACTTTGAGGCGTTTGGTTTTGTTCGGTTTCACAATCTCTTTCTATCGCTTTGAAGCGTTTTTGTAGGTTTGGGATTAGAAAATTAAAAAAACCGCAATAATTCAATATTCATAAGCAAATTCGTTCTTGACAAATATTCTGATAATTGTATTATACGACAATATCATTTACACGGATTTTTTGCCACACCCGGTTTAATCTGAAGTGGGATCTGCACGAACGATAGGTCATCATCGACTCTTCAAAGGAAATAGTTGATCGAAGGTGTTGGGATCATCGGTCTGGGTAATATGGGCATGGGAATGGCGAAAGAATACGGCGTGCCCATGTTCAACACCGGTTCGGCATATGAATTGTTCCAGGCCGGAAAATCGCTTCATCCGGACGAAGATAACTGCACCGTTATTAAAATTTTAGAGAACATCGCAGGGGTTGAGGTAAAAAGGTCTGATTCGAAATATTGATACAGCAAGAAGCAACCATTGAATGCGATTAAACATGGATTTTGAAGGAGGATGCGAATGAAAAAAATCGGATTGGTGGGTCTTGGCGATATGGGTATCGGAATGGCCAAGAACATATTAGGGCACGGTTTTGAACTGACAGGCTATGATTTGCGCGAGGAACGCCGGCAGGCGTTGGCCGAGCTAGGCGGAAAACCGGCTGAAGGGGTCCGGGAGGTTGCCGAAAATTCGGATGCGGTTTTTATCATGGTCTTAAATGGATCGCAGGTTAAAGATGTCGTCCTTGGCGAGTATGGATTTCTGGATGGATTAAAACCGGGTTCCATCATCATTGTTTCAGCCACCATCCATCCATCGGAAATTCGAGCAATAGAACCTCCTGTTGTAGAAAAAGGGTTCCACCTGATTGACACCCCTGTAAGCGGCGGCAAATCAGGTGCCGACAATGGGACCCTCACGCTGATGGCGGCAGGAAAAAAAGCAGTCATTGCGGATGTCAAAGAG
>JASFGZ010000369.1:0-5117 GCA_050123495.1 Desulfobacterales bacterium | reverse complement strand
AGATGTGGGCGTCGATGGCGCGCTTCTTAAAGATTCCGGATCGGATGTGGTCGAACTCACCAGCGGATGTATTTGCTGTTCGCTGCAGATTGATTTAAAACAAACGCTGACGCAAATCAGGGAGCGTTTCCGTCCGCGTCGGATCCTGATCGAAGCTTCTGGAATCGCGGATCCGGCAACAATTGCATCTTTGATCCAGGAGCCTGACATAAAACCGCATGTGGAGCTCAACAAGATCGTTACCGTGCTGGACGCCGAGTGTTGGAAGGCGCGTGAGGCCTTTGGAACGGTGTTTGATAACCAGCTCCGGTTCGCTGATTTGATTTTTTTGAACAAAATCGACCTGTTCGATCGGGACGAAATTCGTCTGTTCTTAAAGGAGATACACGCTGCCGTACCTCAATCCCGGGTGGTCCCCACCCTATATTGCCGCGTCGATCCGGAAACCATCTGGGCCGAGCGATCTCACACAGATTCGGACTTGAATCTGGTCGATTTTAGGGACATTAATTTGTTGGTGTCGCGCGCACCTGAAGGCCAACATCACCGCCACGATAACAGCGATGGGAAAGAACAGGAGCATAACCCAAAAGCCGGCGCTGCCGATGACTACACAGCGTTTTCTTTTCAGGATCCGCGCGCTCTAGATGAAGCCTGCTTCAAACGGTTCCTTGAAGATTTGCCCTGGGAGCTGTTTCGGTTAAAAGGATCGGTCCGTTTTCAAGATCGCCCCGCATTTGTCAACCATGTAGGGGGAAAAAGCGAGTTGACACCCTGGTCCGGCATCCCTGAAACCCGCCTGACGTTTATCGGATGGAATGTGAGTGGCGAGGAAACCATTAAACGCCTTAAAAATTGTCTTATCGGAACCTGGCCCGGACAGGCCGCAAGCTAGAAAAAGCCATCCACAGCTTTGAAAGTAGCTACCGTATCGTCGAAAGCGGGCAATACGTCTTACGAAATGAATGGTGAGGATGTATCCTTCATTGACCAGATCATATAAAGGAATTTTTCCCTTCAAACTCGGCACGACCTCGTTTATATATCCGGATGACTACATCCCCAACGTTAAAATGCTGGGGCCCTATCTCGATGAAATCGAATTGTTGCTATTTGAAAGTTTGCCCGGCGATGCGCTGCCCTCAAAAGCGGTTATAAAGGAACTTTCCCATCTGGCCCGCGAATACGACCTGCTTTATAATATTCACCTGCCAACAGATGTATCCATCAGCGATGCGAGGCCTGAAAAACAGCAATATGCCGTGGATACGGTTTTAAGGGTTATCGATCGCGTCTTTCCCCTTTGCCCCACAGCTTATTCACTCCATATTCCGTATGGACAAAAATCATTTGACAAAGGTACTGTAAAAATTTGGCAGCAGCGTGTGTTTAAAAATCTCGAAAAAATACTGGCCGGCGGAATACCGCCGGAATCCATGGCATTAGAAACCCTGGATTATCGATTTGATCTGCTAAATGGTATCCTGGCCGAGCTTAACCTGAGCGTATGTATGGACATCGGGCATCTGATCGCACACGGATATGACCTCAACGCCCTGTTCAATAAATATTACGATATAACTTCTATCATTCACCTTCATGGCGTTAAAAACGGACACGACCATTTGGCGCTAGACAAATTGCCGGATAAATTTAGAGAACCGGTTCTGGCGATTTTAAAACGATTTACCGGAAGCGTGTCAATTGAAGTATTCGCATTTGATGATCTCAAACATTCGTTGGTGTTTTTAGAAAAACAAAGCTCCGGTGTCTGAAAATAGGTCAAGAAATTCAGCGATACAAGATTTTTGGATCATCGGCGGCGGAAAGTTTGGCCTGAGGGCGGCCAACGAACTTTACAAAGCAAATCCGTCAGATCGGATAATGCTCGTGGAGCAGGAAAAAACAGTCTGCAGGCAAATCCGCAAGCTCGGTTATCAAACGGTTTGCATGAATGGACTTCAATATCTTGATCGCCACTTAATCAGCGCAGATTATCCGGACTGGATTGTACCCGCCATCCCTTTGCATGTGGCCTATGAATGGATCAGGGCTGAACTGTCGGCAAGGTAAGTAATAGAGCGGATCCCCGTACCGAAAGATCTGGTTGCTGAATTGCCAAATCCGATAGACGGAGAAACCGGGCAACTTTATATCAGGATAATGCGACGCATCCGGCCAGAGGGTAGCCGCTCGCCACTGCAATTTTGCGCTGGACAAAGTCATCAATATGCCGGGCACATTGTTCCGGTTTTTCCATAGGAACAAAGTCACCAAAACCTACCGACAAGAAACATTTGCGGGAGCGTTACTGGGGACTTTAAAATTCATCTGGCTGAATAAGGTGTCGTATTCGTCAATGACGGCCGCCGCCACGTTCGCCCAACCAAACTTGAGAACCGATGCGCGAATCATGTCGGTCGACCATTTCTTTGAGCCAGGTCGGGTTATAAATGCGTCGATCGCCTGCGCCAGTGAGCGAGGATTCGCATCGGCGACAATTTGCCCTGTTTTACCATTGCGCAGAATGCTCCTCATCGCGCCCACTTCAGTGGCAACCACGGGTGTCCCGCAGGCCAGGGATTCGAGCCCCACCAATCCAAAGCTCTCATAATATGACGGTATGACCAAAACATCCGCAGCGCTATAATACGGAGACAAATATTTTTGCTCGATGCGCCCGACAAAGGTCACCGTATTTTGAATGCCTGATTTGCGCGCCAGTTTCTGCAGATTTTGATACTCAGGTGTATCGGGCCCATCACCACCTATAATGACCAGCCGCAGCCGCCGATGATGCCGCAGATGGGCCATCGCCTCAAGCAGCCTGTCAATTCCCTTTATCGGATCGAATCTGCCGACGTACAATGCGATGGATTCATTATCATCAAAGCCTAAACGCTGTCTGGCCGCCGCCCGATCCATGGGCTGGAATAGATCCAGATTGACACCGCAGGGAACGACACCGATTTTTACCGCAGGCGCGTTATAATAAGTGAGCAGATTATTTTTTTCCCCGGCGGTAGGCGCCAGAATACGCTGGCAGGTTTTGGCCAGTTTTTTTTCGGTGGCAATGCGAAGATCGGGTTCTTGGTCGGCGACACCGGCATTGTTTTTCACTGTTCCCAGCGTATGAAACATGACAATATGGGGCAGGTTCCAACGATCCTGTACCCAGCTGCCCAGACGACCGGACAACCAGTAATGGCTGTGAATCAAATCGTAGTGCAGGTTTTCCTGCTCTCTAAATTGTTGGAGTGCTCGGAAGAAATCCGACAGGTAATAATAAAGTTTCAATTTGTGAACATAACCATTGTTTCCGGCACTTAAATGAATTAAACGCACGTTGTCGTCCAAATCAATGATCTGGTTGTGTTTGCTGCCGTTAAGCCGGGTGTAAATATCAATGCAATGGCCACGGGCTCCCAATTGACGGGCAAGTTCGCGGATATAGACACTCATACCGCCCGTATTTTTAGTTCCCAGTTCACCGATCGGGCTCGAATGGATGCTGAACATCGCAATCTGCAACTGATCTGGTTTCACAGCTGTTCCCTCCCGTTTTTTGCTCAACTGGATTTGGAGATTCGAATTCTGCGTTACCGAAGTTCAACCCGGCATCTGAATAGCTGGACCGGTTTGCCGCCCAAACGCTTCTTGTAGACTTCGGGGCCTTTAAGAAAATCGTATTTGATTTTGCCTCGCTGGATACTATCCTGTATCGTAAACACTTTACTGAGCAACCCGATGCTCAGCGAACGATATCGATCGTCATAACCATTATTGTAAAGATATACGGTCGAATTGTAGTCAAAACACATTACGGCGGCAGCAGGTGCCTCATCAAGATCCAGAAAAAAAAGCTTTAAGATACGGGCTTCTGCCAACACCTCGGCCAGGGAGCGAAAAAATAAAGCCCGTTGATCGGTCATAAAGTCCCATTTGTCTGATCGATTCAATTTAAACAGTTCAAAAAAGGTGTCGATCTGCTCAACAGCTTCAGCCTTGCTTTCGACGACCCGAAAATTGATGTGGGCAGCCTCGTTGAGTCGCCTGAGTTTGCGTCTTATTTCATGTCGTTCTTTGCCAGTCAACCCTTTTAAGAAGGCGTCCCACGTCAACGGCAGCTCCAGTTCCATGCTAACATCCTCCGGCTCGCAGAAAACCTTGTAATGAAGTCGTTTCGCAGCCGCAGAAATGTCGCTGAGAACAACCGAATCCGCCCGCATGGCTCCCAGATCCAATTGGGAGACGCCCTGCTGCTTTAAATGTTGCCCGAGAACCTCAAAAAATTCAATGCCTCTTTCGGGACGAACAATAACATCCATATAATCGCAGACATTCGCATCACCCATAAAACGGACTGATTCACCTTGAATCATAAAAGGTGCAATACCGATCAGTTCATTTTTATGCCGAACCGAGCACAGATAGGGAATCCGCCGTGAGCCGAATGTATCCCACCATACTTTTAACCACCCCGGCAATACAAAAAGGCAATCCCAGTTCAGATGGTACTGCGGATCCAGCCAGTAGGCATTGATCGAATCGAACGTCTCTTCAGTTACGGTGTATTTAGAGTTCACGGACATTTGCATTGAGTTTTCAAAAACAAACTGGAGTGCTGGAGTATTGGTACAAATAAGGACGCATAATCTATAGGCCCCATTACTCCATCAATCCTTTACTCCATTACTCCAATGGTTCACAACTTGACGGTTTTCCCTGTGCGAGCAGCTTGCGCCAGGGCATCCAGCACCAACATATTTCTTACGCTCTCGTCCGCAGAGTACGTGAGTTCAGATTTTGCAAGAACCGCATCCGCAAAATGCTCCACCATAAGCTGATACTCATCTGCTCCCGGAATAACAAACTCTTGCCCGGTTTCCTCATCATCGCGTCGTAAAATGAACACAGCGTCCTTTTCCCAGGGCACGAATGCATTGTGGGGCAATTCAATCGCACCTTCACGGCCAGCGACGGTAAATGTTTGCTGCAACGCAGAAACAAAGCTGGCCTCAAAAGTGGCTAAGCCAATGTCCCCAAAACTCAATGAGCCGACAAGATGCACATCGACCCCCCCCGAATGATAAACTGCCTGGGACTGGACCTGTCTG
>JASFGZ010000368.1:0-5163 GCA_050123495.1 Desulfobacterales bacterium | reverse complement strand
CAGCGTTTTTTTAACTATAGGAGGAGTGAGCATGGCAAAAAAAGCGGATAAAGACGTCCTGTTGGTGGCAGTCGATTTTACCTCTTTTTCGGAAAAGGCCCTGGTTTTTGCCAGCGAACTGGCCGAAAAATTAGAGGCCCGGCTGCTGGTGCTCCATGTTATCCATGATCCTGCCGAAGCGCCGGGCTTTTATGCTCCAAAAGGAAAAAAGAAGAAGTTTCTCCTTCTTCCATTTATCGCCTACTTTGCCCGATTCGTCTTCTGGTTGGTTCCGGATAAGCCCATAGAGGAGATTGAGGAGATCCAGCCCAAATATTTGAGTGCCATGCTGTTGCATACACCCAGTCTGGCGCTGGATGCCGCGCGGCGTGAAATCAAGCGCATGGGAAAACGGGTGGATCTGATGAATGCGGCCATGATGCCGGCCGTATTGACCGGAAACAGGGCCTCACTGCAGGCTGTGCGGGAGATGGATGAAGAGGTCGATGTCCTCTACAAACATATTGTCAATTATCTGGCAGATGTCAGCCAGCTGAAACTGAATGAATATCAGACCCAAAAAATGCTAAAGCTCATGGAGGCCGTCAACGACCTGGAGCACATAGGCGATCTGATAGAAGTCAATCTGGTGGACCTGGGAGAGCGACGGATTGAAAAAAGCTTCAAGATAAGCCAGCAGACCCAGAAGGTGATCAACACCGTCCATCATGTTGTTTCCGATGCGCTCAAAGCCGCCGTGCGGGCGGTGGTCGATGAAGACAAAGATTTTGCCGTGCGCGTCATCTCCATGAAAGAGGATATGAACCGTCTGATAAAACAGGCCGACTTGCACCAGGCCCAGCGGCTCGTTTCTGAAGATTCGGGAAAATTCGAGGCTTACAGCGTGGAAGTGGACATTTTCGAAAAGCTCAAACGGATTTACTATCACGCCAAACGCATGGCCAAAACCGTCGTTGAGACAGCGGAAGAAAAAGCGGCTATGGCGGAGGCGGCCTGAAGTAATAACGCATAAAAACCATCATGAGGATAAATCAGGCCCGGCAAGGAGCACGTCCCAGAGGTTTTCAGGGTAGGCCTCTGCCCCTTCAGGGATTAATCCAGACAGCGGAAGATGAGGGGCCAGATCTTATGGTGATGGGCAAGAAAGGGCGCAGCGATATCGCCGACGTACTTTTTGGATCAAATGCAGAAAAAGTGCTTGGCCGTTACCCGATACCGTTGTTCAGTGTGCGTTCGATAAAGAATTGATCCGGAGAGCCTTATTCCTCAATAATTACGAGGAGGTTAATGTGTCATGAAAACCACAAGTACCTTTGCCAATTTAATGCGGCATTCCCCTTTCAAACCGGTCCAGGAACACATGCGGGTCGTAACTCGCTGTATGGCAAAGGTTCCAGCCTTGTTTGATGCGATGATAAAAAAAGACCAAAAGCAGATTGAGGCCCTGGCTGCAGAAATCGGGGAGCTCGAAAGCGAGGCCGATCAGATTAAAAATGAGTTTCGCCTTCATATGCCCAAGCGGGTTTTATTTGCGGTCGCCCGCAGAGACCTGCTGGCGCTCATCCAGCAACAGGATATCATTGCCGATACCGCTGAAAAAATTGGCCAAATTGTAACCCAGCGTGTCATGGAAGTTCCCGAATCGATTGAAGCGCCCCTTCTTAATCTGGTTCAATGCACGACCGATATTTGTTCCCAGGCGGCAGCAATGATTGAACAGCTGGATGAACTGTTGGCCCTTGGCTTTGGCGGTAAACAATCGGATCTCGTTTCTGAAATGATCACCGACGTGAAGCGCAGCGAACATAACATCGATGATTTAATAAGGGATCTTAACCGCACACTCTTTTCCATCGAAGACCAATTGAGCCCGGTGTCGGTAATGTTTTGGTATAAATTGATCGATTTAATCGGCGAGATTTCCAATCAGGCCGAAAACATGGGGGACCGTTTAATGCTGTTCATCGCCCGTTAGAGAAGAGGAAGTAAAATGGAAATCATTGCAGCGTATGGTACGGTCATGGTTGTCATGGCGATGATATTCGGGCTTTTCATGACCTGGGGCGTGGGAGCGAACGATTTAGCCAATGCCATGGGCACCTCTGTTGGCTCCGGCGCAGTATCAGTCAAACAAGTAATTGTAATTGCCATTATTTTTGAATTTTTAGGGGCCGTACTGGCAGGAGGACATGTAACCAAAACGATTCGAAAAGGAATCATCGATCCCACCCCTATCATCAACAACCCCGAAATACTGGTCTTTGGGATGCTGGCCGCACTTTTGGCGGCGGGATCCTGGTTAATGTTTGCCTCTACCAAAGGTTGGCCGGTTTCTACAAGTCACTCGATTGTTGGCGCTATTGTCGGTTTTGCCATTGTGGGCATCGGCCCCGAGGCGGTCAAGTGGAATAAAATCATAAGCGTTGTGGTCAGTTGGGTCATTTCACCGGCGGTGGGAGGCGTCATTAGTTTCCTTTTGGTGATCAGTACGCGTAAGCTTATTCTCGATACGGAGACCCCGCTGAAAAATGCAAAAAAATATGCCCCTTTTTACATATTTCTCGTCGGGTTTATCATTTCCCTGGTGACCACGTTCAAGGGATTAAAACAGCTTTATCTGGACCTGTCCATCGGGGGAAGCATTGTTGTGGCCATCTGTTTCGGAGTTTTTACCGCTTGTATCGGGTGGTTATTAATCAGAAAAGTTAAGGAACATGAAGATGACGACCGCACGTTTCAATTCGCCAGTGTTGAAAAGGTGTTTACACCCATGATGTTGTTTACGGCCTGCTCGATGGCGTTTGCCCATGGCTCCAATGATGTTGCCAACGGCATCGGTCCGCTGGCAGCGGTGGTCAGCATCGTTGGTTCCGGTGGCGAAGTGCTTCAGAAAGCCCCGCTGCCGATTTGGGTCCTTTTACTCGGTGGCGCCGGAATTGTACTGGGCCTTATCACCCTCGGTTACCGGGTAATGCTGACCGTGGGAAAAAAAATCACCGAACTGACACCTTCGCGCGGCTTCTGCGCTCAGCTGGCGGCCGCCGCTACAGTCGTGATAGCATCGCGCACCGGTATGCCGGTGTCCACGACCCACATTCTGGTGGGCGCGGTTTTGGGGGTCGGTTTGGCCCGCGGTCTGGGGGCCTTGGATTTGCGAGTGGTTTTAAATATCGTTATTTCCTGGATGGTAACCCTGCCGGCCGGGGGAATCATGGCGATGTTTTTCTATTTCACCCTCAAGGGCCTATTTAGTTAAATCCTGTTCGTTGTTTTTTCAGATCAGGCAGGGCATTGGTCGCTTCTAATAAACGCTCAGTTTTATATGATAGCGGGATAATTCCATCGCCAATCCGGGTAAAAACGCCAATGGAGTGAAGACTTGCGCCATATAGAATGTGGTGGTTCTTAATATCGCCCGCATTCAACCACAGGGTTTCCGTTTCATCGAGGGGGTTATGACCTACGATAAAGGTAAAATTCGGGCCAAGCCCAAGTCCTCTGCGAAACCGATTTACATCCTTGGACGTATATCCGCCGGGATAGCCGGACCGTTTAACACGATTATGAATTAACTGTTCCATCAGACCCTGGTGTTCGTTGGCGTTGATCAGCATTTCGAGTTTAACCTTGCGGGATGGGGGCGAGGCATGACAGGCCAAAAAGTCCTTTGCCAGAACCAAATAGGGTAATTGTTTATAATACCGGTCCATCTCCTGCTTGTATCGCGTACCCCGCTCAGCTACAAGATGCTTTTCCCACAAAAGTCCCTGGGGAATACCCCCCTTTGAAACATCCGCTGCAAAACTATCGTGGTTGCCGCGGATATGAAATACCTGGTTCGGGAATCTGGTTTTCAGCTTGAAAATGAAATCCATCATCAGCATTGAGCCGGTCATATTCTCCATTTGATCCTCCATTTCCGAATGGACGGCATCCCCAAGAAGGATCAAACAGGCGCTACCATTTTCAAGGCTTTCTAGGAATTGATTTTGGGAGAGGATATTTATCAGGTTGTCGATCTGAGCATGGAGGTCACCGATGAGAATCGGGGTTACCTCATCGGGAAGCCTTACCAACCTGCCCGGCTGAAACTTGGAATTTTTTGGACGGTGGACCTCCTGAGCCATGATCTGGTTGACATTTTCCAAATCAGATTGGGCTTCCAATAAAGGCAGGGGTTGAATCGGGCCGCCAAATATTTCCCGAAGATGATAAAGCTTTTCCTGCCGTCGGCGGATGGGTCGCTCGATCTCCTCATTGGCTTTTAAAACGGATAAGGTGGTGCCCGCGTCGGAATGAAGATCCCTGAAAATAAGGGCATCACCCGAATAGGTAACGGCCAGATGGCGGTCGTTGACCTTATCTGAATAAGAGAAGATCGCTGTCTGTTCAGGATCGCTCCTGCCCAGAACCAGTTTTTTACCTCGCTCCAAGCGGATAAAACCGCTGATCCGAGAAAAAAAATGTGCGGGGTTGAAGAGCACAAAACCCGATGGGGGCCCTTCTGGGCGGGATTTGAGTAGACGTTCCGGGAAAAGGTGCAGTTTATTATCGTCCGCTCCCAGGCGAATCTGAAGTGGAAACCCTTGAAACGGAACCTGGATCCCCTCTCCTTTGAGGTGCTTTGTTCCGCTAATTTCCACGCTCTCATAGCTCTTTGAGGTGGCGAAAAGAGATTTTGCCTTTTTAAATAAACCCATTACACTTTTTTAAGGGGGAGGTTAACCGTGAAAATCGTACCTTTTCCCGGTTTACTGGACACGTTGATCACGCCGCCCAAAAGTCCAACCAATTGCCTGGTAATGACAAGCCCCTGGAAAGGCCTTTTGTACTCAAATGTATCGGCATCCCTTACCGGACCCGGGTGTTCAAAAAGATCATCAAGTTTGGCTGCATCAATGCCGATCCCGCTATCCTGTATCAAAAAACGAATCTCATAGCCGGTTTCAGTTTCGGAAATAAGTTCCATGCTGATAAGGATTTCTCCGGCATTCGTAAATTTGACGGCATTGGAAAGTAGATGCATCAAAATTAGGCTCAGATTGCCGGAATCACCATGCACGCTTACGGGCAGGTTGGCAGGGCGCTGCACTCTATATTCAAGACCCTTTATGCGGGCAAAATTACTGAAAAAAACCGATAGATTGTCTATGAGAAGATGCA
>JASFGZ010000367.1:0-5193 GCA_050123495.1 Desulfobacterales bacterium | reverse complement strand
TTCGAAGATCATCAAATGCAGGGAATTGTCAAAGCTGTGGCAGATGGCGATGCTTTTCGTGAAGGAACCTGGGGCGCTGAAATTATTGACGAATTAAAACCGCAGGAAGGGGATAAGGTTGTCGGCGGCAAGTGCACCTTATGTGGCTTTAATAAAACCAATTTGGACGAGCTGTTAAAGGAAGGCAATATTAAGAACGTGGTCATTGGCGGCTTTTTGACTAATTTTTGTGTTGAGAGCACCGCTCGCTCAGCTTATGACAAGGGTTACGGTGTGACCATCATGAAGGATGCCACTGCTGCCAACTCAGCGGAAGAGCAAAATCATTCCGAAGCGAAAATTTTCCCACTGCTGGGGCAGACACTTTCGGTCGATCAATTCCTCGAACAACTGGAAGAATAGAAAGATAAAATTTCCACCGCAATACGATCCAAGGACCGGAGTAGAGCATATTGGCTTTACTCCGGTTTTTATTTTCACCAGATTCACAAATCAATTTCGAAAACTAAAAAAGCGGGGATTCCCAGTTAAAATATTAAAATAACAGACAGGTTCAGCAATTGCTGCAGCAGGCACCACCTCGGGCAAAGGCGGAGCAGCGTTTATCTCGGTGACCATATGCTTGCCCTGAGGGTGCCAATCGGACAATCCTTGGGTGTGGTCTAAAATATGACCCGGGTGACCTCCGCTATGATCGCGGGAACCACAGACTTATGCGCCGTCACATAAACCAAATCGCAGTTGACCACCGGCACAAACTGCCGGCAATCGGGGTGTTCTAAATACGGATCTTCAGTCTTATCTATCACCTGAGGGTTGTGCTGTCCGCTTAAGCTGATTTTTGCAGGTCTTTAGCTGCTGGGCTAAAGACTGTGAATCTGTAAACAGAATTGACGCTATCCCCAGTTTCGTTGCCGCAGATACATTTTCCGGGAAATCATCCACAAAAATTGCACCTTCGGGCTTGATTCGTTCCTTTTCAAGAATGTATCTGTAGAAATCTGGATGGGGTTTTGACAGACCGATCTTATTAGAAGCAAAAACGGCATCAAAAATGTCGTAATTGCCGCGGCTCATGAGATAGTCGTAATGAGGGTCAAACGTATTTGTTCCGCAGACAACTCTCGAATCTGCTTTGAGCTGCTTTATAATTTCTATCACCCCTTGATCTAAAGCAGGGTTGAAGAATTTACCGAATAATTCTTCGTCCACTCTTTTACCGTATCTGGCGGAGAAGCTGCGCCAAAATTCATCAGGGGTCACATTGCCCGCAAACAGCTTTTGCAGGTCCTGACCGGCAAAAGCTGAGAATTGTTCGCCGGTGATGTCGAGGTAAGCGAATACCTCCGGGAAAACATCCGTATTGTAAGCAACAACACCTCCCATATCAAATATATAGACCGTCACACCGATTATCCCTTTCTGGCTGAAAATATGGCTGCGCCCCCGATGAAGTATTTGGATAGTTTTAAAAACAGGATCAATATAGGAATACTGGCGATGGCAGCAACCGCCATCATGGCACCTTCGTCTGTATGTTTTTCGGCGGTGAATCTGACAATGTAAAGGGGTATGGTTTTCATTTCTTCACTCTGAGCCACCAGCAGCGGCCAGAGTAGATTATCCCACTGGCTCTTAAATGTGAGAACCGCAAGGGTGGCTATGGCCGGCACACTGTTGGGAAGAATGATCTTTGTAAAAATCATCGGTTCAGTGGCCCCATCGATGCGTGCCGCATCCAGAATTTCATCAGGGAAGGTGATATAATACTGTCGCATGAGAAAAATACCGAAAGCGTTGACCAGAAAAGGTGTGATCAATCCCTGGTATGAATTTTGAAATCCTAATTTGGTGATAATGAGATAAAGGGGAATCATGATGACTTCAAAAGGTATCATCATCGTGGCCAAAATCATCATGAAGACGAAGTATCTGCCTTTAAAATGGTATTTTGCCAGACCGAAGCCGGTAAGCGCCGAAAGAATCACGGTTGTCATGGTTACGGCAGAGGCCACGATGAGCGAATTTAGTATATTTCTAAGATATATGAAACTGCCGTCATTTCCACTGATACCCTGCCAGT
Source organism: Desulfobacterales bacterium (assembly GCA_050123495.1). GTDB lineage: Bacteria > Desulfobacterota > Desulfobacteria > Desulfobacterales > JAHEIW01 > JAHEIW01. Next base: position 3,110 of record JASFGZ010000367.1, on the reverse strand, counting down.
AGTTTTGCCAGTAGAAACCTTTTGGTATCCATCGGTAGGGCATTTTCATGATGTCGTTTGCGGGCATTGATGAAGCCGTGAACATGAATACAAAGGGCCCCAGAATAAACAAAGCCGCGATAATCAGAAATGCCCAGATGAAAAGATCTGTGATAAAGGACTGGGCCGAAGTCTTCTTCTTTTTTCTTTTCAGGTATTGTGCCATAACCATAACTTTTCTCAATAACTGATCTCGTCGGAGCGTGACCCTTTGAATTGCAACCATGTAAAAAAGAGCATGATGCAAAAAAGTATAATACTCATGGCGCTGGCCTGACCGATTCTGTGATCTCTAATCGCCGTGTGATATAAATTTAGGGTGATGACATTAATGGGTTCCGTGGGAGCCCCGCCCTGGGTGAAGAGATACTGGGTGCTGAAGGTTTTCAGACACTGGAGCATTGACATAATGGAAACCAGTATGGTTGTGGGTTTCAAAAGGGGAAATGTTATATGCCAGAAGCCGGTCCAGGCATTGACCCCGTCTATTTTTGCAGCCTCATGGATACTTTGAGGAATCGACGCCAATCCAACCAGAAATATGATGGTGAAGTAGCCCACATATTTCCAGAAGTAAACCAGCATGGTTGAAATTTGCACCATTGCAGAATTCGCCAGCCACTTGTGGTCGATGCCCGGTGTGTTCAAAACGAAGTTTACCAACTGATTGCTCAATCCCCGCGGATCAAAGATCAAAAGCCAAATAGCGGCCACCACAACCGATGACAAAACAGCAGGAGAATAATAGGCCATCTGGAAGAACTTCTGAAATCTCTTTCTGGAGATAATAAAATTTGCCAGTATGAGACTGAAGATAACCATCGGGATGAATGTTCCGATGGTAAACACCACCGTGGCTCTAATCGAGTTCCAGAAATCAGGGGAGTTGAACAGGTAAATATAATTGTCGAATCCAATGAATTTAGGGGGTTTCAATGACAGTAGTTTTTTTCTGAACAGGCTCGTATACAGGGCATTAAAAATCGGATAAAAGTTAAATAATGCAAAAAAGGCAAGCGATGGAAAAATAAATACCCATCCCCAGCGTGCCTTTTTGTGTTCAATGCCGGGGCTAAAGATACGTCCGGTCATTTATAACACTCCCCCAATAAAGAAAACAGGGATGGGTCGGCGACCCATGCCTGTTTTCTTAACGAATTATCATTATTCTTCATCAAGTGTTTCTTGCGCTTTTCGTCTTAGATTTTTCAACGCTTTTTCCGGTGAGGATCCCGCCAGCATAACAGACTCCACCGCCTCTCTGATGTGTTGCTGAATTTTGGCGCTGTTGCCTGCATAATACACGATTTTACCTCTTTCCATATCACCTTTGAACACACTGGAGTAAGGCATGTCCTTGAATGTTTGAGATCCCATGAGCTTTACGGTGGGCTGTATGAGACCGACTTTTGAAAGATACTCTTCAGAATGGCCGAGCATATACCCGATAAACTTCCACGTCATCTCCTGGTTCTTCTCGGGTTTCTGGGCATTGACAACGAAGTAATGTCCGTAATAGGCGCTGGCTGCATCCTTTGCTGCATTTGCAAATTTTGGAAATGGAGCCACCCGCCATTCTCCGCTGTTGTAGAATTCAGGATTGTCTTTTCTAATTCTTCCCGCCTGGTAGAGACCGGAAAGACACATGCCAATGTCATTGTTATCCTTGTTGAAAAGCTTTCTGGCATTTGTGTAAGTCGGAGAGCCGAGATTTTTGCCATTGGGGCCCCAGGTCTGCATGAATTCTAGAAATTGGATCCAGGCTCTGTCGTTGATGATTGCCGTTTTACCATCATCACTGATGAGTTTGCCACCAAACTGCTCGACCATCGGAATCATGGAAACCAAATAATACGGATACCTGAAGTCAAATCCCCTGCGCTTGATGATTTCTCCTTCGCGGATGGTGATTTTTTCTGATACCGCAACCATTTCTTCCCATGTCTTGGGATAATCCTTATCAGGATTAAGTCCGGCATCTTTAAAGACTCTATCGTTAATGTACAGACACCAATTGGTGAGTTCCAAGGGCAGCCCGTAAAGCTTTCCCTCATAGGTAACCGGATCCAGTACTTTGGGAAGATAGGCCTTATAAATAGACTCAACATTGGGATAGCCGGCAGCTTTATAGTCGATGGGAGCAAGACGGCCATTTACGATGTAGGCATATTCATCTTCAATCTGCAAGTTGAACATATCGGGCCCCTGATTTGCCGCAAAAGCAGTCAGAACCCGCTCCGCCATTTTTTTCGAGGGACTCGTTACGCGTTTGACGGTAACCTCCGGGTTTGCGCTTTCGAACTCTTTGATGTATCGGTTTTCAATCTCGGTCCGGTTAGGATCTTCATGGGTCCAGTAGGTAATTTCAGTTTTAGACTCGGCAGCATTAACTGCCACGGTTAAAAAAAAAGCACAAGCGAGGAAAATACAAAGTCTTTTCATGATATCACCTCCTATAATTTTGATGATGCGAGTGGTACTTTAAATGTGTTTTTCTTGCGTTCGTTTTTTGCTTTGCCTCCTTTTTTTAAATATTTCGCCTTTCGGCAGATATTTCGCATAAACAGTTGAATCTTTGAAATTTAATAAATAGAAGCCATAAATACAAAAGCCTCTGTGAGGTATAAAGATCCCCAGAGGCGATGCATTGAAAATTTGCGGAAACATCTTAGCATAACTCACCTGGACGGCTCAGAGTTATGTTGTCGATTTATTTGCCGATCTATGGAAGTTATTTTTTTTTCTGTCTAACCTATTATTGACATGATTGTCAAACAAGATTTAGAGATTCTATTCATAAACGACAATTAACGCCTTTGAATCTGAAATGATAGATTCAGCTGTTTCATACAATTTCGGGCCTTGCAAAATAGTGAAGATTTGCATATGCATTATGCAATCCGAGACTTCGCGCACGATGGCAAGAAATCTGCAGTCGGTATTCCTTCAAATTCAGAGTTAATTTTAAAGCATGTCACAGCTTCTAATGAAATTAGGAGCGTGTTCAAGAAGCCTAATATCAGCAAGAGAAGCATTTCTCTTTCTATTTTTCTTGTCATTATTCTATTTTT
>JASFGZ010000366.1:0-5221 GCA_050123495.1 Desulfobacterales bacterium | reverse complement strand
CAAGGGGCCTGGCTTTTTCACTCGAGCGGTTGTAGACGGTTAATGCATAGTCGCCTTTTACCACGTTTTGAGCCATGGGCTGACCCATTATCCCCAATCCGATAAATCCGACGTTTAAAGCCATTTTTCCTCCTCCTCAAAATTAATTTATTAGGTTTCAGGTGTCAGGTGTCAGCAAAAAGGGGGCAGAGGATGCAAAGTTAAACTTGAGGTCTCCATTGCCCTGACACCTGAACACTGAAACCTGACACCTTTTGATTCCTGACACCCGACACCGGAAACCTTTCAAGCTTTTATGCCTGCCATTTCCTCCATCAGGGCCACCATGCCGAAATAGTCCAGCTCACCTTTGCCGGTGGCCTTCATGGCACCGTAAAGTTGACGGGTAAGAGCCGTAAGGGGCATGGGCGTATCTGTCTTGCGTCCGGCATCCAGTGCAAGATCAAAGTCCTTGGCCATTTGCGCGGCGGTAAACATCGGGGCGAACCCGCGTTCTTTGAGTAATTGGACTTTGAATCCAATCAGGGGGGAGGCGACCACACTGTTGTTGATAATATCGATCATCAGGTCCCAGTCGATCCCGCCGCGTTTGCCAAACGTGAGGGCTTCGGCCGTCATGGCAGAAGTAATGCCCACCATCATGTTTACCAAAAGTTTCAGATAACGGGCCTGCTCCCCCGGGCCCGCATAAAATACTTTCTGACCGAGTTTCTCAAAAATATCCCGGCATTGGTCAAATGCCTCCCGGGGGCCGGAAGCGAGAATGGTCAAGGTAGCGCTCGCAGCCGATTCGGTACTTCCCGACACCGGTGCGCGCAGATATTGAATCCCTTTTTTTTCGGCGGCTTCCGAGACGCGTGCCGATGTCGCCGGTGAAACCGTGCTCATGTCGATGTAAATCATCCCTTGCTTTGCGCCTTGAAAAATCCCTTGCGTTCCGGTCGATATCTCCTCCAGCACCGGGTCATCGGGAATCATGGAAATGATGATATCTGCCTGCCCGGCGGCTTCAACCGGTGATTCTGCGGGGTTGGCGCCCTGATCAACCAGGGCCTTCATGGCTGCCGGTACGATGTCAAAAACCGTCAGTTTGTATCCGGCTTTCAGCAAATTGGTCGACATGGGAGTTCCCATTTTTCCGACGCCGATCCATCCGAGATTTTGTTTTGCATTCATATGCGTGGCCTTTTGTGATCAAATATGGAAGCGATCTAGTTGTCAACATTTTTGGTGACGATGACCGCAAGGATTTCTGCACGCCACAACGTTTTGTTAGCCTGCGCACAACGATGGATTACTCGACAATTTCATAGCCGGCAGAGGCGAGGGAAGATGCAGCGTAAACAAATAAAATTTCGCACGCTTCATCAAAAGGATTGTACAACCAGTGGACGGCGCCTTTCGGCACCCATACCGTATCGCCGGCGACGATCTCGATTTCTTCGGTTCCATCACCGACACCGCCGATGCCTTTGCCGGAAAGGATGTAAAAGACTTCTTCGGCATCGGGATGGATGTGTGTTTTATGATACGATGTTTTGGGTTCAAAGCGGGCGTAGCCAAAGGTCAGATGCTCGGCGCCGCCCATTTGTGCATCCACCAGAACGCGGCGCAGCGCAAATTCCTCTTTGGATTTCATCAGATCTTTGATGGGTTCGACTCTGCCGTCTTCAAGCTTGAGGATATGCTTCATTTTATCATCCCATTAGAAGTGGTTTCAAAAAAATGTTACAAAAGTCATAATCAATAAGCTGTCAGGTGTCAGGAATCAAAAGGTTTCAGGTGTCAGTGTTCAGATGTCAGGGCAATGGAGACACCAGAATTTGCATCGTGTCATCTGTTTGCTGACACCTGACACCCGAAACCTGAAACCTAAAATAAAACCGTTTTTTGTAAATTACTTTCGGGACACAACACTAGGCATTGGGGTGCACGATAACCTTTACGGCCCCTCCGATTCTTTCAACAAAGGTCTTAAATGCCTCATCGATCTGGTCCAGGGGAAAAGAATGGGTGGCCAGCGGTTTTAAGGATATGCGTCCCTGGGATAGCAACGACACCGCCCTTGAGCAATTGGCCCAGCCTTCGCCCCGAATCGAAAAAATATGGATGTTGCGCGATCCCATTGTCGAAAAATTGGCCGAGACCGGCTTTTCAGGGTATCCGACCAACAAAATTTTGCCCATGCGTTTTGACATTTCGATGGCGGTTTGGATGCCCTGATCTGAACCGGATGATTCAATCACCAAATCGGCTCCGATACCGCCGGTCTCCTCCCGGACAACCTGCACGGCATCCTCATTTTTGACATTAATCAATCGGTCGGCCCCCATTTTTTTGCCCATCTCGAGACGACTGTCGCGGGTTCCGGATAAAAATATTTTTTGGGCACACAGGGCCCTGGCCACGCCCACCGATACCAGACCCAGGGGGCCCGGTCCGATCACCGCCACATTATCTCCCACCACATAACCGCCGGTGGTTTGAAAACCGTAAAGCACACAGCCTAGATTGGTGATCAGCGCCGCTTCATCAAACTCGACGTTATCCGGAATCTTGTGCACGGTATTGATGTGGTTCAACGCGTATTGGGCAAAACCGCCATTGGTGGTAAAGCCATTGGCGCGATGGCCTCTTTTGAGGTTGCCGTAATTCAGACAGGCAGTATAATTTCCCAGCCGGCAATTGCGGCAGCGGCCGCAGCCCAGGCTGGCCTCAACCGCGACCCGATCTCCGACCTGAAGCTCGTCTACAGTTTCACCCGCCGCCGCGATCGTCCCGGCATATTCGTGACCGATAATAAAGGATCCATAGGGCGGCTGGGCTTCCCAGGGCTCCTCAATGAGGCTCACGTCACTGCCGCATACGGCGGTGGCTTCGACTTTAACCAAAACGTCGAGCGTCCCCGGCTGCGGGGTGGGCATTTCTTTGACCTCTAATTGATTTTTGCCCATCAGCACAACCGCCTTCATTTTATCTGGAATTGCCATGGCCGAATTCTCCTTTCATCATACGCGTGACTTTTGCTTGTTTGTGACGTCTTCCCACGGATAAACAAAGGGAAATTTAAGGTATTCATTTCATCGAAAAATTGTGAACTTGCAGTGCGTTACTTTTTATTGTATTGATAAATTTGTCAATACAAAATTGCACTCATTGCTCATATGAGCAACCTGTTAACGTAATGCAAACCGATCAAATTTAGACGGGGGACAGAATTATGGAAAAGATAGGCCTTATTATTCTTGCGATCTTTGCCGGGATGAGCAACGGTTTCCAGGCACCTGTCAATGCCGCTTTAGGCAGATTCGTAGGTGTTGTTGAAAGTTCCTGTATTTCATTTAGTGTGGGCGCTCTGTCTCTATTGGTGGTGTCCCTAATTGCCGGAAAAGGCAGTTTTTTAAAAATTGTCGATGCACCGCCACATTTATGGATTGGCGGATTGCTGGGCGCTTTCTTTGTTACGACCGCCCTTTTTGTGGTACCCAAAATTGGGGCGGCGGTAATGATTGCTTCTGTTTTAACGGGCCAAATGGCGGCAGCTTTAATTATCGATCAAATCGGTTTGCTCGGGATTCCGAAAAACCCGATCGATCTGTATCGCATCGGTGGGCTTGCCTGCCTTGTCGTCGGTATTAAATTGTTATCCAAATAGGATCAGAACCATTTTTTGAGGAGAACCAAAATGCAGGTAACCGAAAGTATCCATGCCCTAAAAATACCTTTTAAACTGCGCGTTGGTCCGGACAAAACGGTGGATCGATTTGTTTTTGCCTATCTCATCTTTGGTGACCAAATATGCCTGATTGACAGCGGCGTTGCCGGCTCCGAGGCGATTATTTTGGACTATATCAAACAAGCCGGCCGGGACCCCCGGGAGATTGCCCGGATCGTTTTTACGCATTCGCATGCGGATCATATCGGCGGCGGCCAGGCGCTCAAGAATCAAACCGGATGTAAAGTTGCCGCGCATATCGATGCCAAACCCTGGATCGAAAATGTGGACCGCCAGTATGCGGAACGACCGATCGGAAATTTTTATGACCTGGTGGGGGGTTCGGTTGAAGTTGATAGGGGTTTAAAAGACGGCGATCATCTGGATCTCGGTGAAGGCCAAACACTTGACGTTTTTCACACCCCCGGTCATTCAAAAGGCTCTATCTCTCTTCTGTATAACAAAGACAGGGCATTATTCACTGGAGATGCAGTTCCCAAGTCAGACACCGTACCGATTTATGAAGATGTGGCCACATCAATTGCATCCATCAAAAAATTAAAAGAGATTAAAGGACTGGAGGTCCTGATCGCTTCCTGGGATGATCCCCAATTCGGAGCCAGCGTATATCCATCAATGGATCATGGACTGCAATGGTTTCAACAGATCCACGATGCGGTTTTGGCCGAAGCTGGCGGGTCCGATGCTTTAGACGCAAAGGACCTCAGTGCCCGGGTTTTAAACCGTCTGGGTTTTCCGGAAATCCCGCTGGTTCCCATTGTCGTCACCTCAATCGGGGCCCATTTGAAACTGCTTGACCATCAAGATTTAGTAGCCGTTTGATTTTTCCTTTTCTGGCTACTGGCCACTGGCCAGAAGCCAATAGCCAAGGGCATGCCCCCATGTAGGCCAAACATAACTTGTGATTTATTTGAAAGAAAGGAGTTGGATTGCCATGAGTACTGAAAGTCCTCTGAAAGATAAGATAATCCTGGCGGTTGATGACGAACCCGATGTGCTTGAGACACTGGCGGAACTGCTGGGCATGTGTCAGGTTATCACAAAAATAAGATATGATGATGCTGTTGTGTACTTAAATAACAATAGCCCGGATCTGGCGATTTTGGATATCATGGGCGTTAATGGTTTTGAACTGCTGAAGCTTTGTGTTGCCAAAAAAATTGATGCCGTCATGCTGACCGCCCATGCTTTCAGTGTGGAGTCGCTTAAAGAATCTCTCGACCTGGGGGCCAGAGCCTATCTTCCCAAAGAGAAAATGGCCGATATTGTTTCTTTTTTAGAAGATGTGGTCACCATGGAAGCCAAGGAAAACTGGCAGCGCTTATTTGAACGCCTGGGCGGATTTTTAAATGCATCGTTTGGCACGGATTGGAATAAAGATCTGATCGAAATCGGACCTTTTATTGTACCGGAGTAGAAGTTATTTGTTAATAGTTCTTCGTTATTTGAAGAAACGACCATTAAACATGTAGGGTAATAGTTAAT
>JASFGZ010000365.1:0-5229 GCA_050123495.1 Desulfobacterales bacterium | reverse complement strand
GGAGGTTGACCAGGGGGAAGTTATCGTGGTCTGCGGTCCGAGCGGATCGGGCAAGAGTACCCTGATTCGTTGCATCAACCGCCTGGAGCCCATCCAGGAAGGCGAACTCGAGGTCGACGGCATGGCGGTGCATGACAAAAAGACCAACATGACCAAGATTCGGGCGGAGATCGGTTTTGTCTTTCAATCCTTCAACCTCTATCCACACATGACAGCGCTGGGGAATACAACCATCGCGCCCATCAAAGTCAGAGGGGTCAGTAAAGCGGAGGCCGAAAAACGCGGTCGTGAGACGCTCAAACGGGTAGGTTTGGGAGATCGCATCGATCACTATCCGGCCCAACTCTCGGGCGGTCAACAGCAGCGCGTGGCGATCGCGCGCGGTTTGTGCATGCAGCCCAAAATCATGCTCTTTGACGAGCCCACATCGGCACTGGACCCCGAAATGATTCATGAAGTCCTCGACGTCATGCGCGATCTAGCCGAAGAGGGTATGACCATGATGGCGGTTACGCATGAGATGGGATTCGCGCGGGAGGTGGCCAGCCGGGTCGTTTTCATGGATGAAGGAAAAATCATCGAGATCGCACCTCCAAATGATTTTTTTACCAACCCCCAAACCGAGCGGGGTAAGTATTTCCTGCAATCGATTCTTACCCACTGATGGGGTGTTAACTTAACCCCATATGGAGCGATGGTTGGTGTCTGAGAATCGCGATGCGCATCGGGGCTCACGCGAGCGAAACAGCACTGATGGAAATCATTGTCGCGATCAACGAGAGCTATTCGCGCAATCGAATTCGGCAAAATTGATGTATCACCCGTTTTAACGCACCGGAGCCGAACCATAAGGCATAAACAATAATTAGAATTTTGATCCAAAATTTTCCGTTAAACCATTACCAAACAGCGTAAAACCCGAAAGGAGACGACCATGGCTAAAAAAAAGGAAAAAAAGAAAGTTAAAAAACAAAATCCCAAAAAAGAGGCCAAAAAGAAAGCCAAGGGTAAAGGAAAAAAATCCAAGGGCAAAAAATAACGCGACTCGAACCGAAAAAAGCTGAAGGCTGAGATAGCTGATCTGCTTTTCCGGCGCTGCCGCTGTGACCATTTTTTGAAATTTCTAACCGATCAAGGCGTATGGAGATGAATGTCCATGATAGATCACATCGCTATCATCGGCGCCGGCAGCGGTGGTAAGGCGGCTGCCGTTGACCTTGCTCTTCAGGGGAAAAAAGTCCGTCTCTTCGATTTCCCGGAATTCGGAGATAATCTAAGGGACCTCATTGAAAGCAAGACGTTAATATCTTCAGGGGCGGTAGAGGGCAAAGCAACCCTGGAGATGGTATCCTCCGATCTGTCCGCGGTATTGGCGGGTGTCGACATGGTGATGATATGCACCCAGGCCTTGACCCATGAAAGAGTTGCCCATGAATTGGCGCCACTGATAAAGCCTACGCAATTGGTCGTTTTGAATCCCGGGTCGACGGGCGGCGCGCTGCATTTCGCAAAGGTTTTTCGCGAGTTCGGCATAACGCAATTACCCACCTTGGTAGAAACCTCGACGTTGACTTATGGCTGTCGCGCCAGAGGATCGGAGGTGGAAATCGCTGTGAAAGCCAAACGGGTATTGTATGGGGTGCTACCTGGCAACGTCATCGGTACAGTGGGTCCTGAGTTAGAAGCGCTGTATCCCGCCTTTCAACCCGCTGCGTCAGTTCTTGAAGCGGGTCTGAATAACGCCAATCCGATCATCCACCCACCCATCGTAATTCTAAATGCGGCCTTAATTGAGAACGAAGGTTCAAAAAGATATTTTTATCGAGATGGCATTTCACCGACCGTCGCCAGGTTGATCCACAAGCTGGATGAAGAAAGAATGGCCCTTCTCAGCGCCTTGGATTATCATGCGCAACCTGATCCTGTAACTTGTGTAGAACAGGGGTATGCAGCAAGCTCGGACTATTATGAGTGCTACAAGGCAGGTCCCGGTTTTGCAAAATTTCGATTCCCAGACACCCTTGATAATCGGTATTTGCACGAAGATATCGGTATGGGCCTCGTAATGCTATGTTCTCTCGGCCTATTACTGGAGGTTCCGACACCGATTTGTGAAACCATCGTTAAAGTCGGTGAAGCCCTGACAGGCATCGATTACATGTCCACGGGAAAACGAACTGTGGCGGCACTCGGAATTGGCGACTTGGACAAACAAGAGCTTAAAACCTATCTCGATTCCGGGACGTTTATTTAACCCAAACCGTTTGAGATCAAGCCCATTTCGGTCACCGGCTAAGGCGTAGCGAGGACATTACGTGAGTGCACAAAAAAAAGAAGTGGCGATTGTTGGGGGTGGCAGCAGCGCTCACATTTTAATACCATTTCTTTCCGGAGCGGGTTTTGCCGTAAATCTTCTAACCCGAAAACCGAGAGAATGGTCCCGGAATGTTGTTGCTCAACTGCATACGATTCATGGAGACGCCCTGGAGGCCTTCAGCGGCAAATTGTCAAAAATCAGTGACAATCCGGCTGAGGTCATTCCACAATCGAAAGTTGTGGTGTTATGCATGCCGGTATCTAAATATCGTAAGACACTTCATAATCTGGCACCGTATCTTGCCAAAGAGGAAGAGGTATTTGTCGGAACCATTTATGGCCAGGCAGGATTTAATTGGATGGTCGATGAGATCAAGAGAAAGTTTGATATCTACAATATCACCACTTTTGCCGTCGGCTTGATTCCATGGATCTGTCGTGTAATCGAATATGGGAAAATGGGCGTGACTTACGGTTGTAAGGAAGTGAATATTGTCGCCGTCTCGCCGCGCGATCGTTTTCCAGCACTTAATGATCTCTTTTTGATAAATATATGTGAACGTTGGTTTAAAAAAGGATCTTTCTTACAGGTGGGAAACTTTCTGTCATTGACTTTATCAGTTGACAATCAAATCATCCACCCCTCACGTTGCTACGGACTCTTTCTTCGCTATAAGGGCAAATGGGCGCACAAGGAAGATATCCCCTATTTCTACCGTGACTTTGACCAACAATCTGCTGATCTCATACGAGAATTGGATGCGGATTACTCTAAGATTCGCAGTGCGATCAAATCCAGGTATCCAGACCGAGATTTCCAATTCATGCTGGATTACCTTGAGCTCGAGCGACTTTCATACCGGTCGGGCAACACCGACATCCGAGAATCATTCACTACTTCAGCGACATTAGGCGCCATCAAACCACCCACAATTCAACTCGCTAGCGGCGAATGGGTCATAGATAAAGACCATCGCTTTTTCACGGATGATATCCATTATGGCCTGTGTATAGCAAAGTGGATTGCCGACCAATTATCTCTGGATGTTCCCACCATTGACAGAATAATCACGTGGGCTCAAAAAATACGCGATGAAAAAATCATTGATGGGAAGAAGTTGCTGATTGATAGCGAAAGTCTGACTGCGGAGTTCATGTCAGGAATTCCCCCGGTGTATGGGCTCAACCGCATAGATGATATACTGGAATAGTTTCTGTTATTATTTCGAACGGGTCGGATCCCGTGTTATGCAATGCCCGAATTGTAAACTTCTTGACGCGACAACTGACTGATAAAAGAGAAGCAAGAAATGAAAGTTCTGCTATTGGGCGGCTGTGGTATTCAAGGTAGGGCGGCGCTATACGATCTATCAAGAAATGTAAGTGTTGACCATGTAACGTGTGCAGATATTCAGCCTGAGCTCGTTGATTCCTTTGACTTTATCGACAAGGCTAAAATTCAGACGGTCCGAATGGATGCGAATGACCAAAACGCATTGGCATCTAAAATGGCCGAAAAGTTTGATGTTGTGCTTGATTTTTTGCCGCCACAATGCATTCGGACCGTTGCCGAGGCTGCGATAAAAAGTGGTGTTCATCTTGTCAACACCAACTACGCATATGATATTCTTGATCTCGATCAGGCAGCAAAAAAAAGGGGAATCTCCATCATCCCGGAATGCGGCCTTGATCCAGGGATTGACCTGATTATTTACAATTATAGTCTTAAATATTTCGATGAGGTATTTAAGCTCAATTCATATTGTGGCGGGATTCCTGAAAAGGCGGCATGTGATAATCCGCTCAAATACAAGATTAGCTGGAATATTCGTGCCGTATTGAAAAGCCAGAAAAGAGATGCAACGCTTATCGCAGATTCTGAAATTATATATATCCCGGCGAAAGATCAACATGAGAATGCATTTATTCACCCCATCGAATTTCCGGGGCTTGGAACACTGGAGGCCATTCCAAATGGGAATGCGGTATATTATGCCAAATTACTGAAAATTGCGGATAAGCTTTGTGAAACAGGGAGGTATACACTTCGATGGCCCGGCTGGTGTGCCTTTTGGAACCCAATGAAAAAATTGGGCTTTTTGAGCGATGTGCCTATCAAAGGGTTGCCTGATGAGGTATCACCATTTGAAATGGTCGCCAAACTGCTTGAGCCTCAATTGCAGTATAATGATAGTGAAAAAGATCTAGCTGTTATGGTGAACAAGGTCGAGGGCGTAAGGGAAGGTAAGCAACAAATATTGACTTGTTCTCTTATGATTGAAAGAGATTTGATGACGGGCTTAATGGCTATGAGTATGGGCGTTGCCTATCCTGCCTGTATCGCCGCAGAGATGATCGTTAGAGGTGATATAACCAGAAAGGGAGTTCTTTCACCGGCCACAGACGTGCCTTGTGATTTATTCATGGACCAGTTGAATAAGAGAGGTATTAAAGTAAACGAAACGATTGAGCTGTCAAAATGAAAGCGAAAGCAGTGTTACCCAGCTGACATTTCTGAAAATCGAAATATTCGATTGCACCGGATATAAAAATGACCTTCAGAGTGTATCATGAAAAAGGATTTCACTCAGACAAAAAACATTGGAAGCGCTCCCATGAAATTACTCAACAGTCAGGGCATTACTCCAATTCAGCAGCTTCATGAAATACTGCTTGAAAATAAGGAAAGATTCAGTGTTCTTATGAAAAACATAGATATGCTAGAAAACAGGCAGACAGATACGGATAAAAGGCTACCGGGCACGAAGGCACAAATCAGAGATACACTCAACAAAGTCGAATCGGAAGTCACCAGCGTTGCGCCCGACAAACGTATTCGAAAGATCCTGAAGGTTCTCAAAAAAAAAGATAAAGAAGAAATTGTTGAAGCCGTATTGGAGAAATTTTACAATG
>JASFGZ010000364.1:0-5234 GCA_050123495.1 Desulfobacterales bacterium | reverse complement strand
AAGCAAAAACATGGGTGCCTTTCGCAGCAAATGCACTGCTTCTTCTAAAAGCAGAATCGCACTTTTGCTAGGGTGTTTCGGCGCCTTTCTCATTGTGTGTTCCACCACCCTAACTCCCACAGCGTCCCTTCATGAAATGCGGATGGAAGCGCAAGCAGAATTAGACCGAGGTAATAGAAAAATATCCACAGAAGCATTCCACCCAATAAAAAATGGATAACCCGGGAAAACCTGTTAAATCGGGTTAAACCGAAGGCCTCGGGATCGATTTTTTTTTCCAGGCAGGCGGCACATAATACTTGGTCTTCGTGCTCGGTCACGCATTCGCGACAAAAATAGCGCCGGCACTCCGGACAGCGGGCAACCGCCTCCCGTAACAGATGATTGAAGCATCGCTGGTGCTGCAAATCTTCCATCAGGAAATCCTTTTGAGCGTAGGGGTATGGGCTGGCCTGGTCGGTAATGCTGAGGGTCTGTGAATCGCTTGCTGAGGATTTTTTAACATCAGAAGTCCCGGGATACCGATAAATATGGCGCCACTTAAAGCGATAATGTTAACACCCATCAGCAGGGGACTTTCCCAGGGAGATATGTTTGAAAGCAGCTTAAACAATTCCCACTGATTTTGCCAGATTTCAGGATGCTTAAATGTAAAGGTCAAGCTGACAACATAGCCGGCAACAAATGAGAAGCCGACATATCCCAGCGCAGCCCAGGTCAGCGTGCGCAGCGACTGTTTTAAGTTGCTTTCGTGCTGCTTGACCAGTGCCACAACCACGCAGATTCCCATCAGCATGCTGACAGCGGCGCTTAGCAAAGACAGCGCAACATGCGAATAAAAGAAACTGAGAGCGATAAACACACTGTTGACCATCAGTAAAACAAATAAGGCGAAATGCGCCCTTCCCTTTTCAGGCTCTTTTGCTGTTCGGATCAGTCTGTTCCCGCCGGGTGAGGGCCGTTGGGTTTGATGGGTGGCCGGATGGGCAGCTTGCTCACCAAAGGTCTCAGGATCGATATGTCCCTGGCGCTGTTCGATAAGAGATTTGAGCCGATTCATCACCGGTTGCGTGGTTTTCAGACGATGCAGCGAGTGCAGTTTCTCGGTCTGAACTGCGGTTAAAAGATAGGTTTCACAGGTCGGGCCTTTAATGAAGTTTATTATCCATATGATCAGCATCACGCTGGCGATGATAGCGTTAAAAATCGACCACCCGCCCGCGGACGTGGCGGCAAAAATGCAGAACAAAGCCGTTATGGCACCTAAAACGATATTTAGAACGCCTCCCGTGCCGGTTTTGCGAGTGATGATGGCTTGAATGTCGTTGAAGTAAAACCGCTTATAGTCTTCAACACCCAGGCGGGAATATATCTGCAGTAAATGGTCGGGACCCTGCCAGAGGGTATGGTATCCGATTAGAAAACCCTTTTTCTTACCGGGCAATCTTTTGTATGTTGATATTTCGCCGACCATTTTTAACTAAAATTACAGTTCCTCTCAGATTTTTTAGGCTTCTTCAAATTAGGCCCTTTTAATAATCACGAAAACACGAAATTCAAAAAGCACGAAATTTGTCTTTTTCGTGTTTTTACCTTTTCGTGCTTTCGTGATGAATTCCTTTTCTAGTGCTCAGTTAAAGCAGTTTGGTTTGACCCCTATGATGATATCAAGCTTCCAAAAAACATAACCCAAGCGCCAATTTGTAAACAGGCAATCCCGAATGCCAGAATAAAACGAATCCTGGACCGTGGAATGATACTGCGGGGCGCATTCCAGTAACGGATGACCATAAAAAGAACGATTGGCGCTGAAATAAGGGTCGGCCAAATAAATAGCATCGAAATCAGGGCGACAAATAAAGCGATTTTGTCATAGCATACCCGGTGATTTTCCAGATTTTTAATCTTGTGTTTGGTTTTGCCTTTCTCCAGACACAGCGGACAAAGATGCTGATTGTTAAAATCAACATCACACAGTGCACATAAAAAACGACCGCAGGCCGCGCAGGCCACAGCCGCCTTTTTTGCGGGGTGATAAAAGCAGCCGGATTCTTTTTCGGTCTGCACCAGATCACCGCTGTGGCCGAAAGGCAGTTTCCGAAAAAGGGCCGGGTAAACATCCGCGCGCACAGGCGTGTTACATGTGGGACAGGGAACCAGGGCAAAGGTGTTGACCGCCTGGGCGCTGAACGGTGTTTTGCACTGGGTACACGAAATCACAAATCACTCCTTCAAAATTTATTTGTAAGGCCAAACTACCTGACAAGCAGAATTAGACTAAACGAGCTTATATGGAGTGGTGTCGCGCTTAAAATTTCGGATTGCAGATTGCGGATTTCGGATTTTTAATGTGCGATATGTTTGATATTTCAATCCGCAATCTAAAATCCGCAATTAATTTTACGCCATCACTCCATGGTAAAAATTTGAACTAAAGCGCTTATGCTCTTATCACGCGCGTATCGCAGATTCGATCGTGAAGTGCGCGTTTTTGGTCATCAAAGCCGGCCATAATGTAGCCAATACAGAGAATCAGTCCGCTGATGTATTTTGCAAAATGCCGGCCAACTGCTCGGGCGAAGCTGACCCGGGTGCTATCTGCCACCACAACTTTTAATTTGCACGCCATTTTGCCCGGCGTCGCAGCATATTTTCCTACAAACCAGGATTCATACGCGGCCGGTAAAATAAAATTGAGAATCATGGAGAACAATTGAATGATGGCAAATACAGCCGGTTGATCAAAAGAAAAAACACCTAAAAACGAAAATGGAAGATAAATGATTGAAGTGCCGATCGCCAAAATGATCCAATCAATAAACCAGGCACCAAAACGGATCCAAAAGCCGGCATATTCCATGGCACCGGCAAGCGTCACACCTTCCTTAATTTTTTGGACAAAAATCGGCTTGCAGGTGGCGCAGACCCAGGCATCTTCGAAACGAATCATATCATCTTCAGCAAACGCCTGGCCGCATTCTGAGCACATCGATTGCCGGTCCGGCGCGGCCGGCTGCATCGATTGCGTCTCCCCCTGATTCTTTTGGCGCACAAAAAGGCCTAATTCCTGCCAGGTGGGCATGCCCGGTTGCCACACCAGGGTTTGGGAATTGACTTTTTTGGCTTTGATGAGTGTCTGAAGCTCAGCTTTGCCGATGGGGCCGACCTGGCGATCCCCGTCGGCATAGAACAAATTCATGATCGCCTCCGCTTGACTTTCAAGGCTCTAAATTAAGCCTAATATACTGATATATGTGTCTATATCGGCCAAAGGCGGTATAAACTTAAACCATATTGCCCTAATTGAGCGAAAGCGCTCAATTAGGGGTTAATTGAAGCCTATTTTAGCATAAAACCGATGATTAGGCTTCTTTTTTCAAGAGAGTGGATTTTGTGTTTTGTGATTGTAGGATTTTGGGAGCGTGGAATTTTATCAATTAAGGAACTCAACTGGACTAAAATATAACACACGACTTTTGTAACCTAATTTTGGGGCATGACGCCATGATGGGGAAGGCTAGTACCTGGAATCGATAAAAACATTCATGGGCAGACCGTTACACTTACACCAGTCCGGTTGGCCGGATTTGAAGGAAGAATTGAAGTTGGTTTAATGCAATATCTGGCTGAGAAACAGTTTGGTACGTTCGTGCTGGGGGTTTTCGAAAAACTCCTGGGGTGTATTGCCTTCAACAATCTGGCCATAATCCATAAAGAGCACCCGGTGCGCCACGCTTTTGGCAAAGCCCATTTCATGTGTTACCACAATCATGGTCATGCCTTCGCGAGCAAGATCGATCATAACGTCCAGCACTTCTTTGATCATTTCCGGGTCGAGGGCAGAGGTGGGCTCATCAAATAGCATGACTCTCGGAGACATGCATAGACTGCGGGCAATCGCAACCCGTTGCTGCTGACCGCCTGATAGCTGGCCTGGATATTTTTTGGCTTGCTCCGCAATGTGCACCTTTTCCAAATAGTGCATAGCCGTCTCTTCGGCTTCTTTCTTGGGTATCTTTCTGACCCAGATGGGTCCCAGGGCGAGATTGTCAACGATGGTCAGATGCGGAAAGAGATTGAAGTGTTGAAAGACCATGCCCACTTCGGCTCTTATTTTTTCGATATTTTTGAGGTTATTGGTCAGCTCAGTCCCATCGACAATGATTTGGCCGCGCTGATGTTCTTCCAAACGATTAATACAGCGAATCAGTGTTGATTTGCCGGAACCGGAAGGCCCACAGATAACGATACGCTCTTTTTTGTGAATGGTCAGGTCGATCCCGCGCAGCACGTGGAATTCGCCATACCACTTGTGCATACCTATGATTTCGATAATGGGTTCTTCCATCGCCTGCATGTCGGAACTTTTTGCCTTTTCCTCGTTCATCTCATACCTCGCATTATGAATGAGTCAACCGGACAAACTGGTAGAAAAAATCTCACACAAAGACGCGTAAACGCCAGGCTTATGTAAAATATAAACCAAAAAATATTTTCCTTTGCGAGCTTTGCGGCTTTGCGTGCAGAAATTATCAAGTAACGTATCGCCAAAAAAAAAAAATCAAAATCCGTTCAATGTTCCTCGGTTGACAATTCCTTTTCGAGCTTGCGGCTGTAATTCGCCATGGAGAAACAACCCAAAAAGTAAAGAATGGCCACAAAAATATAGACCTCACGGCTGAATCCCATCCATTCGGGATCTGAAAGAACGGACTGGCTGGTTTTTAGCAGATCCCAGAGCGCAATGATCACCACCAGCGACGTATCTTTAAAAGCGGAAATGAGTATGCTCACCGTCGGCGGTATCACAATTTTTAAGGCCTGGGGTAAAATAATCAGTCGCATGGTCAAAAAATAGCTTAATCCTATGGAATCTGCCGCTTCATATTGCCCGCGCGCCATGGCCTGCAACCCACCGCGCACGACTTCGGCGATATAAGCAGCCGTAAACATAATAATGGCGATTTGCGCCCGCAGAATCTGATTGATGGTAATTCCTTCCGGTAGGAACAGAGGAAAGATAATCGAACCCATAAACAAAAGGCTGATCAAGGGTACGCCGCGGATCAACTCGATGTAAACAACGCATAGAATCCTGATTGTCGGCATCCGGGACTGACGACCCAATGCCAGTATCACGCCAAGGGGATAGGCGGCTGTGAGTCCGAAAACCGATAACAGCAGTGTCAACGGCAGTCCGCCCCATTTGGTAGTTTCTACCGAAGTTAATCCAA
>JASFGZ010000363.1:0-5249 GCA_050123495.1 Desulfobacterales bacterium | reverse complement strand
TCCACAGAGAATTTACTTCTCAATTTACCGTTTACCTGTATCACAATTACGCGTTCATCCTTTTCCAAGGCCGCTTCCAGAAAAGACGGCCATTTTGCAAGCAGAACGCTGGAGGTATTGTCGAGCGCCGCCCACAGCTCTTCGGCAAAATGGGGCACAATCGGAGATAACAATAGCGTGAGCGTTTCCATGGCAGACCGCATCACACGCGTCTGTTGCGCATTGTTTTTCGTCCTCTTGAGATCGGACATCATATTAAAAAGCTCCATAATGGCGCTTATCGCCGTATTAAAATGGTACCGATCTTCAATATCGCGGGTAACCTTCATTATGGTTTGATGCGTTTTTTTATAGAGCTCCCGTACGGCGCCCTCTAAAGCGGCGGGACTGCCGTCAAATGCAGAGACATCTTTTACCACAGGCATCCATTCTGTCGCCAATCGCCACACTCTGTTTAAAAACCGAAACCCCCCTTCAACCCCCTGCTCGCTCCATTCAAGATCCCGTTCGGGCGGTGCGGCAAACAGGCAAAAAAACCGGGTTGTATCGGCACCATATTTTTCCAAAAGGATATTGGGATCGATCACATTCTTTTTTGATTTGGACATCTTTTCAACCCGACCCAAAGTTGCCGGATTGTCACAATGTTTGCAGAAACGATCTCCGTCGACGATGCTCACTTCGTCGGGCAACAAATAGCCATGTTTGGGACAAGAAACGGTTTCTTTGCAAACCATCCCCTGGGTCAGCAAGCGCGTGAACGGTTCTTTGAATTTGACCAACCCCTGATCATTTAAGACCCGGGTATAGTACCTGGAATAGAGCAGATGCAAAATGGCATGCTCAACGCCGCCGATATACTGATCAACCGGCATCCAGTAATCTACCGCCTCCGGGTCAAACATACCGGCATGGAAATCCGGGCTGCAATATCTATCAAAATACCAGGATGATTCCACAAACGTATCCATGGTGTCGGTTTCGCGACGGGCATTCGATTGGCCGCATTTCGGACAATCTGCTTGCACAAAAGAATCCAGCTGCGGCAGGGGTGAATTGCCGCCTTCAAGCATTTCGGCCTCTTCCGGCAGGACAACCGGAAGATCCTTTTCCGGTACCGGCACCACCCCGCAATTATTGCAGTGGATTATGGGAATCGGAGCCCCCCAGTATCGTTGCCGTGAAATACCCCAATCCCGCAATCGAAAGCTAACCGCCTTTTTTCCGAGGTTATTTTTCTCCAGAAAAGCGGCGATCTCCTCCATCGCTTTTTGATTATCCATTGAATTAAATTCGCCGGAATTAACCATAATGCCTTCGCCCACATAGGCTTCCGATAGCGTATCGGCATCTAATTTTTCACCGGCGGGCGTTACCACAACAATGATATCTAAGTCGTATTTCTTGGCGAAATCAAAGTCGCGCTGATCATGCGCCGGCACGGCCATCACTGCACCTGTTCCGTATTCCATTAAAGCAAAATTGGCCGTATAAATCGGCATGCGCCTGCCGCTTAAGGGGTTGATACAATGGATACCCAGAAATACCCCCTCTTTTTCAAATTCTTCTACAGCCCTGTCTGATCGGTCTTGCATCGACATGCGCTCGACAAATTCTAAAACAGGTTGTTCCTGCGGAGTCCCTCTGGACAGGTGGATGGTCAATGGGTGCTCCGGTGCCAGGCACATAAACGTTGCACCAAAAACGGTATCATGGCGGGTGGTAAATACCGCAATAACGTCATCGCGGTTTTCAACAGGAAAACGAATTTCAGCGCCAAAGCTTTTCCCGATCCAGTTTTTCTGCATCGTCGTGACTTTTTCCGGCCAGCCGGGCAGTTTGTCTGAATAGGCAAGCAGGTCATCCGAATAATCGGTAATCCGGAAAAACCATTGCCACAGTTTTTTTTGGCGAACCTGCTGACCGCAGCGCCAGCATAAACCGGCTTCGACCTGCTCATTCGCCAAAACAGTCAAACAGGTTTCACACCAGTTCACAAAGGATTCCTTGCGATAGGCCATTTCTTTTTCGTACATCTTGAGAAAAAGCCACTGCTCCCATCGATAGTATTCGGGTGCACAAGTTGCTATTTCTCTGTCCCAGTCGTAAGAGAAACCCAGCCGCTTCAGCTGGGAACGCATGGCATCAATGTTGGCATAGGTCCATTTAGCCGGATGGGTGTTGTTTGCAATGGCGGCGTTTTCCGCCGGCATGCCGAAAGCATCCCAGCCCATGGGATGCAACACATTGAATCCGCGCATGCGCTTGTATCGGGCGACAACATCACCAATGGTATAGTTTCGGACATGCCCCATATGGATGTTTCCGGAAGGATACGGAAACATCTCAAGGAGATAATATTTTTTCTTGGTCCGATCTTCCCGAACCTTGAACAGTTTGGTTGACGCCCAGTACTTCTGCCATTTGGGCTCAATTTTTTTCGGATCATATTTCGCGTCCATTACTGCTCCCTGCCCTAGTTCCAGTTCACTAAATGAAGCTCCCCGCAGTGCATCACCGAACCTCAGGGGAGAAATTTTTGCATGTTTTCCATGCCACAAAATGATAACAATAGCAAGACTGTCAGTCAACTCGCCTAAAAAGGGCGTCACAAGACAAGAAGTGGTTTCAACCAGAAATCGTTTGACTTGTTAAGGAAATTTCGAGATGCTAACACTCATGAGTATAAAAATTCTCATAAACGCCATTGACCCGGAAGAATGCCGGGTCGCCAAAGTAAAAGCGAACAAGCTGGAAGAATTTTATATTGAAAGTGCGGCCCACGAAATAACCCAAGGCAATATCTATAAGGGCATTATCTCCCGGATCGAGCCAGGCCTCCAGGCGGTTTTTGTCGACTATGGCTCTGAACGACACGGGTTCTTACAAAAACATGAAATTCACAGCGATTATTATCAGGACAGTGAGGGTGGAGATCATTCAATCGAAAAAATCGTTAAGCGCGGGCAGGAAGTCATGGTGCAGGTCACCAAAGAGCCGTTTATGAGAAAAGGCGCTATGCTGACAACTTACATATCATTGGCGGGCAGACACCTTGTTCTCATGCCGGGAAGCGATAAACTGGGGATTTCCCGAAAAATCGAAGATGAAAAAGAGCGCGACCGACTCAAAGATTTGGTAGACAAATTAAAGCCTCCGGAAGGATTCGGTCTCATTGTGCGAACCGTCGGCATGAACAGCACCAAAACGCTTTTATCACGCGATTTAAAATACTTACTGCGACTGTGGAAAACGATCAAGCAAAGTGTAATGAAGGAGCCCGCTCCTGCGCTGCTTTACAGGGAGAGAGACCTCGTTTTACGGTCAATCCGGGATTATTTTACCCCCGACGTCAACGAGATTCTCATCGATGATCCTGCCGTTTTCCAGGAGGTCAGAAAATTTATCAAAATTATTTCCCGCAAGCATCACAAAATCGTCAAGTTATACAAGGGCGTCAAACCGATTTTTACTAAATTTGAGATCGAAAACCAAATTGCGCCGATATTCGAAAGTCGTGTCACTTTAAAATCGGGAGGATCAATCGTCATTGAACAAACCGAAGCACTGGTATCCATCGATGTAAATTCAGGTAAATCCACCCACGAAAAATCCATCGAAAAGACCGCATTCTTAACAAATCTCGAAGCGGCTGAAGAGGCTGCCCGTCAGCTCCGCCTAAGAGACCTGGGAGGTCTAATCGTCATCGATTTCATTGACATGCAAGATCCAAAAAATCGTTCAAAAGTCGAGCGCCGGCTGCGGAGCTGTGTCAATGAAGACAAAGCCAAAACGAAAGTAGGGAAAATTTCACGATTCGGTTTATTGGAAATGTCCCGCCAACGGATCCGACCTTCAATCGAATTCGGCAGTTACCATCCCTGCCGGCACTGCCAGGGCAAAGGATTGGTCGCCTCCACCGAAACCCTTGCAGTGGGGTTTCTCAGAAAACTCAGTCTTGAAACCCTCAAGCCGGGAGTCACCTCCGTTAAAGGGGTTGTACCGGTAGATGTCGCTGATTATCTTTTAAATAAAAAGCGCAAAGAAATTGCCGAATTGGAGGAACGACGGGCCCTCAGCGTCGAAATAGAAGGCGCCCAGTCAATGACCCCGGGCGAAAGTAAGATAATATATAACGACTAAAGCGTCACCGACCACCGGCAGAGCAGGTGGCTTGGATTTTTCCCCATCGGTGGGGAAAAACAAAGTTACGGCAGTACCGAAATCGGTGCAAGTAACACGGTGTTATCATGAAAGCTTGCGACCGTGCACAAAGCCCCCGGTTTCAAAACACCCAATCATGAGCGGTTGCAAGTTCAATGTTGACACTATTTATATATTGCTGTATATGAGCGCCATTTTTGACCAAAACCGTTTTGACAATTTTAGATATTTGATATGCGCACAAAATTTGAATTTCATGTATTCCAACATAAGGAGGTAATATTTTGATTGATATCGCATATGCAATGGGTGGAGGCGGTACCGAAGGTGCTGCGGGATTCAGCGGATTTATCCCGATCATCTTGATGTTCGTCATTTTTTATTTCCTGCTGATCCGGCCCCAGCAAAAAAGACAAAAAGAACAACGCAATATGATATCCAACCTTAAGAAGGGCGACCGTATTATTACCAGCGGCGGATTGCACGGCCGTATAACGGGAATAGACGATACAACATTAACCTTAGAAATAGCAGACAAGGTCCGGGTAAAGGTTGGCCGTAACAGTGTAGCGGGTATGCTCCAGTCGGCTTCCCAGCCTGCACCTGAAAAAAAGTAGCCGCAAACAATCCAGAGTGGATTCGAATTCGATTTTTGGCTTGTAAAATGGTTGATTGGTTAAACGGCTCGATCAAACGGCTGTTTAAGCGTTCAACCATTTGTCTATTTGGCGATAAAATTCAAGGTGCAAACTTCATGGACGCCGTTACCGTGATGAAAAGGTTTTGCCCGGTTAACCATCTATCAGATAGCGCTATAGAAGAGGGAACACACCATTGAAAAACTTCTCATGGAAACTGATTTCAGTATTTGGCGTGATTGTGACGGCCATTGTTTATATGCTACCAACATTTCATCCGGGATTGTGGCCGCACAACCAGATAAACCTTGGGCTGGATCTTCAGGGTGGAATGCACCTGGTTTTGGAAGTGGATACCGCCAAAGCCGTGGAAGGCCAGGTTGAACGCATTTCACAGGAAGTCCTTGACCAGCTCAAAAAAGAGCGGATTCGGAAAGTCTCCCTGGA
>JASFGZ010000362.1:0-5260 GCA_050123495.1 Desulfobacterales bacterium | reverse complement strand
TGATGTTGCCGAAGAGGTCTACAACGAGTATAAGAATTTTGGTGTGCTCTCAGACCTCTCGCACTTTCCGTTGTTGCGTGAAACACCGGCAGAGGCAATCCCGATGGTCATGAAATACCCCATGCATTTTCATATCGGCAATTGTGTCATACGGGATCGAAAGCACATCCTTTACGGTGATCTGCAGCCACGGTTCGGTGTTCCCGGCGGAGAATTGGACACTGCTGATGTCAGAGATTATTTCAAGTTGCTGCTGGACCATAATCTGCTGAACCCGAATGACAAACCTGTTTTGAGTGTCGAGGTGAGACCGCTGCTTGCCGAGGAGTCATCGGAGATGATTATTGCGAATGCCAAACGCGTGATCAAGGAAGCCTGGGCAAGCTTATAAAAAAGCACCCGTTAAAGCGCAGCGGTTTCCTTTGTTTTTAACCCTAACCGTATATTGGAGGTGTCAACAATGAAAGGAAAATCATTTTTTATTATTCTGGCGACTGCCTTAACCCTGTTAATCACCGCCAACTTTGCTGTCGCGGCGGATGAATACCCGACCAAGCCGATCAACTTCCTGATTCCATTCGGCGCCGGCGGATCCGCAGACCTGATGGGACGGGCGCTGGCCAGTGGAACCGAGAGTGTTCTCGGCCAATCTATTGTTGCGATCAATCGACCCGGAGCTGGCGGGGGCATCATGTATACAGCCCTGAAAAATTCTCCGGCGGATGGATATACAGTCGGCTGGAATTCAACTTCGATTCTCACCTCAACCAACATTGGCAATGTTCCCTTTAAATATACGGCCTTCGATCAAGTGTGCCGTATCGGATTCACGGGTATGCCGCTTGTGGTCCGCTCGGATTCACCCTGGAAAACATTTCAGGAATTTATCAGCTACGCCAAAAAAAACCCGGGCAAGATCAAAATTGGAAATGCCGGCACGGGAAGCGGCACGCACCTGACCGGCGTGCTTATGGAAAAAATCACTGAAGTTCAAGTCGTTCACGTTCCGCTGGGCGCCAAAAGACGGGTACCGAGCTTGCTTGGCGGCGAAGTGGAAGCCATCTGTGTGCCCCTGCCAGAAGCCGCTCCCCAGGTGCTCGGGGGTAAATTTCGCATTCTGGCAATGAGCACAGAAGAAAGGGATCCGACCTACAAGGATGTTCCCACGATGAAGGAACTCGGCTATCCGGCTGTCATGGAACTGTTTAGAGGCATCAGTGTTCCCGCCGGAACGCCCGCGGCCGTCATTGCCAAACTGGAAGCCGCGTTTATGAAGGGTGCTCAGGACCCTGCATTTGTTAAGATCGCCAAAAGTAAAGGGTTTAATATCAGTTTTATGGGTCGAGCGGAATTCGAAAAATACATCGCAGTTCAAAACGAAAATGTCGCCAAAGCCATGAAAATGGGCGGATTGGTAAAATAAAAACTATGCGCGGGGGCTGAACGGGAAATCGTGTTCCTTTCAGTCCCCGGCTGAAAGCGGCACCAACGGCATGAAGAAGGCAAATATAATTGTATCCGTTGTGATCATAATTTTCACGGGGTTTTATGCGTATCTGACCTCACAGCTGCCGACGCGAAATCTGCCGAACACACTCGGTAGCGCTTTTATGCCGTGGCTGCTTGCGACGCTTCTGTTTGCCCTGTCCGTCTGCTTGCTGATTACGTCCGCTGTCCGGGGGACTCGCGAAAATTCCGACCCAAACATTTCATTGAAAGAAGGTTTCAGTGTCATTTTTTTAACCGTTTTCGTCTATGTTTATGTAAAAGCAATCCAGGTGTTCGGATTCATCGCGATTACGCCATTTTTCCTGGCGGCACTTATGCTGATCAGCGGCGCCCGAAAATGGAAAGAAATTATACTCTTTTCGATTGTTTCCACACTCGGCATCTACCTCTTCTTTCAGAAGGTTTTTAAGGTTATCCTGCCCCACGGAACACTGTTTTAGAAAGGAAACCCAATATGGGGGCAAGCGTTGTTGCGGCACTGATCGATGTTTTACAGTTTCAAAATATTTTTGCGACCTTCATCGGGGTGCTGTTCGGACTGTTCATCGGCTCTACGCCCGGCCTGACGATTTCGCTCGGGATGGTCCTGCTTCTGCCGATAACATTTAAACTTGAAGCGGTCACCTCCATTTGCCTTCTGCTGGGTCTTTATGCTTCCGGAATGACCGGCGGCTCACTGTCCGCCATTCTTTTAAACATCCCCGGCACCCCCTCCGCGTCGGCAACCGCTATCGACGGGCATGCCATGGCCCAAAAGGGACGTGCCGGTGAGGCGCTGGGCGTGGCGGTCAGTGCTTCATTTTTCGGCGGTATTTTCGGTCTCACCTGTTTGGTATTGGCAGCGCCTGTAATTGCCAGAGTTGCCCTTCGTTTCGGAGCGCCGGAACTTTTTTCGATAGTGCTGTTGGGACTCACGTTAATCTGCAGTTTCGGACAAAAATCCGTTATCAAGGGACTTATTTCCGGTGTCATCGGACTCATCATAATGACGGTGGGTTTGGATCCCATGGTCGGAAGCCCGCGATTCACCTTCGGCCAGGTCGAACTTCAGGCCGGAATATCTTTTTTACCGGCCATGATCGGACTGTTTGCGATACCGCAGATATTGATTGGAATTGCCGGTAAGACCAAAGTCTTCCCTGATTATAAAAAAAAGCTCAGCGGCGTTCTGCCGAAAATCAGCAACCTTTTTAAAATGCTCAAAACCATGCTGCTCGGATCTTTGATCGGTACCGGCGTCGGTGCTATTCCGGGAGCAGGCGGGCCGATTGCCGTTTTTCTCAGTTATGATTATGCCAGAAGGATCTCCAAAAAAGGCAGCAATTACGGCCAGGGAGAGCCCGAGGGCGTTGCCGCCCCCGAGTCAGCCAACAATTCTGTTGCCGGAGGTGCGCTGATTCCGATGCTAACGCTGGGAATACCGGGCGATCCGATAACCGCGATCCTTTTGGGTGCTTTAATGATTCACGGATTAATTCCCGGGCCGCTGCTTTTCGAGCAATCCCAGCAGTTCGTATACAGCGTTTTTTGGGCTTATTTAATCGCCAACCTGATGAACCTATGTGTCACGTTTTCGACCATTAAGCTTTGGGTCAGGGTGCTCAAAGTGCCACAAAGGGTGCTGTTGCCGATTATCGTTATCCTCTGCATTGTGGGAACCTTTGCGCTTCGAAATACATTTTTTGACACCGGCGTCATGTTCTGCTTCGGTTTGCTTGGCTATTTCATGATCAAGTTCGGGTTTCCGGTTATCCCCTTGCTGCTGGCCATTATTTTGGGGCCAAACCTGGAAGAACATCTCAGAATGTCACTGATCATTTCACAGGGTGATTACTTAATATTTGTGACCCATCCGATATCCCTGACCTTTATAATTGTATCCGTATTTTCATTTTTCGGGCCGCTGGTGTGGCCGCTTTGGAAAAAGAGGAGAATGGAGGTTTAAAAATGCAACAAACAGCGCCAAGTAAATCGTATAAGATCCCGGAAACAATGCAGGCCTGGGTTCTCGGTGGACCCCAGGAACTATCTTTAACGCAAAAACCCGTACCCGAGCCAGGCCCGGCTGAAGCTTTGGTCCGCGTTGATGCCGTTGCCATCTGCGGCACGGATTTGGAAATTCTGCACCACGGCTTACCCGCGATGATCGAGGGCGGATTGCCCTTTAACAAGAATTTTACACCGGGTCATGAATACATGGGCACGATCGTAAAACTCGGTGAAGGGGTTGATGAATTCAATGTCGGTGATCGCGTGACCGTTGAAATCCACGCCGGCTGCGGGCGTTGCGAGCGCTGCCGGGAGGGGATGTACACCTCCTGCTTAAACTACGGCATGAATTATGGGGATCATAGAAAAGGCCATCGCGCCAATGGATTTACAACCGACGGCGCATTTGCTGAATATGCCGTCAATCATATCAATACGCTGGTGCACGTTCCGGACCAGATGAGTGACGAAGAGGCCACTCTGGTTGTCACCGCCGGAACCGCAATGTATGGCCTGGATGCATTGGGGGGACTGATTGCCGGAAAACGGCTGGTGGTAACCGGACCGGGACCCATCGGGCTCATGGGGGTTGCCGTTGGCAAGGCCCTGGGCGCAGAGCCTGTGATTTTGACCGGCACCCGTGATGCGCGCCTGGATCTCGGTAAAAAACTGGGAGCCGATTACGTGGTGAATGTCCGCAATGAAGATGCGGTTGAAGCGGTTCAGCGGATTACAGGGGGACAGGGCGTGCATTACGTAATCGAATGTTCCGGGGCCGCCAATGCCTTAAACGAGGCTGCAAAAATGGTTAACAGGGGAGGGCGGATTTGTCTGGCAGCCTTTCCGCTTGAACCGGTTCCGGTCGATGTTGCCCATCTGGTCCGCAACAATATTTACGTTTTCGGTATTCGCGGGGAAGGACGCAGTGCCACCCACCGCGCCATGGCCCTGATGACCCAACGCCGTTTTGACGCAACCATCATACACACCCATACGTTTTCATTTAAGGACTTGCCGACTGCCATAAAATATCAGCGCGAACGGATCGAGGATGCCATTAAGGTCGTCGTAAAAATGAAAGACGCGTAAGGCGCCGATTCAAAATTCGTATGATATCTTGCTCGCAAAGACGGGCAAGGATTTTCTGAGTGCGAATCCGCCATGCCGCCCCTGTTGAATGCTGCCCTGCAACCCCATAGGTGATGAGATTCAACCGGGGATACGGCATGGGACCCTTTCATTAATCAATAATCAAGATGTGACCCCCCCATTTACGTTAAAGGTTTTATTGAAATTGCCGATTAATAGAAGTGGTTTCAAAATGTCAGATTGCGTTCGAGAGCTCCCGCAAATTGCGGGATTTCGCATCAGATCTTATCCATACTAAGGTGCTCAAAAGGCGCAGACCGATGAAAAAGCGCAGCATACGTGGAAGTATGTGAGCATTTTAAAGAGGTCGGCAACGCAGCTATCGGGCGTAAGATGGGGTTTTGAAATCACTTCCAGTTTGTGAGAGCGACCACCGTACCAACAGGGAGATAAACTTATGAATGACCATTTAAACAGAAAATTATTGATTTGTTTGGCAATCGGCTTTTTCATCGTCTCTTTGAGCGCAGATGTTTTTGCGGGCAGCAGCATCAGCATTCAGTGGGGAAAAGGTTCGGGATCTGACAATCGTGAAGTTGCCAAAAAACAAAAAAAACAAGGCCCGCCGGCACATGCACCGGCCCATGGATATCGTGCCAAACGTCAATACCGG
>JASFGZ010000361.1:0-5265 GCA_050123495.1 Desulfobacterales bacterium | reverse complement strand
GCTGCAGTACCTTATAACCCATTGCGGCGATATGCTGGTGGGGACCAGCAATGTCCACTATGCCAAAAAGCTCGGAATCAAGCCGATCGGAACCATGGCGCATGAATTTTTCCAGGCGCATCAACAATTGGGTCCCCGGCTGGTCGACAGCCAAAAGGTGGCACTGCAGTGCTGGGCGGACGAATACCGTGGAGAGCTGGGCATTGCACTCTCCGACACCATGGGTTTCGATAAATTCCTGAAAGATTTCGACCGCTTTTTCTCATTGCTTTTTAATGGTTGCCGCCAGGACTCCGGGGATCCGATCGAGTGGACCGAGAAATTGATTGACCACTATAAGAAGATGCGCATTGATCCGAAATCCAAAAGTGCCATTTACAGTGACGGCCTGACGTTCGAGTCGGCGGTGGATATATTTAAGCGGTTTAATAATCAGATCCAGACATCCTTTGGTATCGGTACGGATCTGACCAATGATTGCGGATTTATCGCTCCCCAGGTGGTGATCAAAATGGTAGAATGCAATCGGAAACCGGTTGCCAAAGTCAGCGACAGCGAAAATAAGGGCATGTGCGAAGATCCGGAGTTTCTGGACTACCTAAATTATGTCATTAGAGAAGACATCATTTCTGAAGACTGATTTCAAAATCCAGAAAAAAACAAGTGAGCCAAAGTGTCTAAATTTAATGAATTCTGCCCGTCGTGAGCCTCCGGGCCGAACGATCATTTTAAAAAAGCTGGAGCAAAGCAACACCTTAACTTTAGTCACTTCTCTTTAATCCCTCGTGGTAACCTTCCCCTTGACACCTTCAATGTCAACCGTACCGCTTCCGGCTGCTTTGATAAACACGTTTTGCGTCACCTCTTGAATCTCAATACTGCCGGAGCCGTCCGTCACCGTGACATTGCCATCGATATCCTGAACGGTTATGCTGCCGGATCCGTCGGTGATGCTCACATTGCCTTTGATAAGATTGATTTTGATAGGGCCTGAACCATCCTGTACTTCAACATTGCCGCGGACATCTTCTATATCGATACGTCCGGAACCATCTGCAATTTTTATCTTGTCCTCCATATTGACAAGATCGATGCTTCCGGAATCATCATCGAGTTGCAGGCCACCGGCAAGGTTGGTGACCAGAATGGCGCCCGATCCATCATCAATTTTTACCGCCAGCGTTCTGGGAAGTTTAACCGTTAAATTGATTTTTACCTCTGTCTTTTCCCAAAAAGATTTTTTGATGTCCGCCTGCAAAACAGCATCCCTGCCTCGTTTTTCCAGAGATAACAGCAATTGTTTTTCCACATATTCTTGAAACTCTTTTTCCTGGATGCCCCTGACTTCGATTTGCGCTATTGCTTTGATGCGATCGATCCCCTTAACCCCGATCACTGTAAGAAAGCCGGATCCGCACTGGATCTTCAGAGTTTGGATGCCCGCAGCGGATAATTCAAGATGCCGGGTTTCATCGAGGGTTCCGGCCAACGCGATTACCGGCAGAACAATCACAATAAAGGCGGCTTGGATTCTCATCAGATCCCTCCCCTGGTCAGGCTAAAATGTTTGCGACCGTCAGATATCTCCGGATAACCGTTATCCTGTAACCTGTATCCGGCGCCGATCATTTCATATTCTCTTACCCTGTGACAAATAGCAATATTTATTGTCAATCGGAAATAAAGAAGGGGTGGCCCCGAAGGACCACCCCTTTTTTAAAGTTAGTAAAAGAAGGTGACTTAGCGTGCCTCCCGATGCACGCATATTTACAATATCGGCTGGTTGAAAAAAAACTTTAGAAATTATTTTATCTAAATTGCCCCTTGTAATCGAATTCAGGCTCTATTGGAGATCGGAACTTATATCCGCGAAATTCTCGGTGCGCGGATCAAATGTGTGAACCGTTTTCAAAAAGCTATCGTGTGTTCTCAAATACGATTTTAAGTGCCCCGGGAGCTGCTGCATGTTCAAACGCTTTTAACGCGTCACTTAAACCATAGCGGCCTTTGATTAAAACCGAAGGGTCGACCAGTCGATGTTCAAGCAGATCAAGCGCCGGTGCAAACGGTCCGCACCGCGATCCTACCAGGGTGATTTCATCAACCACAAGGGCTGAAAAATTCATTTGTAAATTTTCGTTTTCCATGCAGGTGCTTTTGAGCACGATGGTACCCCGGGGTCGTACCGCTTGCCGCGCCAACACAAGGCCGTCTGCAGAACCGGTTGCCTCGATGACAATATCAAAAGCCTGCCGGCGTACGGCGTGCGCTTCGATCCAGGCGATCTGGCGGTCGGCCAACAACGCCTGCTGGTTTTTATAACGGGCGACGACCGTCAGATCGCAATCCACAGGAACCAGGGTTTGGGCGATCAGCTGTCCGAGCCGGCCCGCACCCAGGACCAGAACACGGTCAGCGGAACGAACTTGGATCTGTTCCTGGATCTCAAGAGCGGCAGCCAACAGTTCCGTAAATACAGCTGCATCATCGGAAACCGCATCCGGAACTGCCATAAGATTTTTCAGGGGCAGGCATAAGTATTCGGCGAAAGCACCGTTGCGGTTTTTGATACCCAGGACCGCACGATATTCACAGTGAGTGGGCCGTGCCGCCAGACAGGAACGGCACGATCCACAAGCAACGTTGATTTCGCCGACCACCCGCTGCCCCATCCGTTCCGGCCGGTCGGGCGCCAGGACAATTTCGCCCACAAATTCATGTCCCGGGATACCGTGAAACGGATAATATCCCTTTACCAGTTCCAGATCGGTGCCGCAGATACCGGCCAGATGAACCTTAACCAGGGCCTCACCCGCAAGGGGCTCGGGCTGCGGCACATCATCGCGGTAACTTAAAATTTTGTTTTGCAGCCAAACAGCGCGCATGCGACTATTCCTTTTCGTCGATCAGGCGATCTGGAGCCCTCAAGATATTCATAGAGGAATTCGCCGATTTTGACAATCAAATCCGATTGTTCCGTAGCTTTTTTTTATTTTCGGCTTTTAAAGTGCATCAATTTTGCGGATGAAGGCTTAACCGGACAATGATTATATTGACTCGCTCGCATATTTATTTTTAAATATACCAAAATCTAAAACAGGAATGGTCGCACAAACATGTTGATTCTTGATTTTGATGGGGTGTTGATAAATTCCCTCGATGAAGTCGCCTTAACAGCCTACAATGCCACCACCGGTAAACTGGTCACTTCCCCGGCCGATTTGCCGACAACGCTGGTCGGACTGTTTCAGCGTAACCGCTACCATGTTCAAGCCATCGGAGATGCTATTTTACTGATGGATTGGTGCCTGAATAATTACCGCAACACGCCCGACAAAATTTTAAATCCGCATCAATATGAATCCGTAATTTCCGGCGCAGCAGTTTCTTTAACCGATCGTACCCAAAGGATTTATGAAACGCGTGGGCAATTTATCGCCAAAGACCCGGAATGCTGGTTGGCGCTTCATCAACCCTATCAACCGCTATGGGATCACCTGATACAACGCCGAAGATATGCGTTTGTCATTTTGACGAACAAAAACCGTGATGCCACCCTGCGGCTGTGCCGGCACTTTGGCCTACCTATTCATGCGGATGATATTTACAGCGGCGATCGGGGAACAAGCAAAGTCGAAAACATGCGACAGATTCAGGGGCGATTCGGAGACGAACTATCTGGTTTTATTGATGATTCAGTTAAAAACCTTCGGGAGCTCCAAAATTCCTTAAATTTGGGAAATAAGACAATCCAGCTGCTGTTCGCATCCTGGGGGTACACCGGCCCCCGGGATGAAAAGATTGCGCAGGGATACGGGTACCCGGTTTTAAACCAAAAGGAGTTGATTTCGCTTCTGGACAAAGATGCGCTGTCGGCAGAAAAAAGCTGAGTAAAAATTAGATAATTCCTTAATCACCTGCCCTGATACTAGACCCATCCTAGTGCCGTGTCCCAAAAATATATGACAAACATCGTGTGGTTTACTTAAATCCAGTCGAATTTTTTAAACAACACCGTGTCGCTCGAAGGCGGGGAGGCCAGAAAGCCTGGAAGCTATGGCGCTTTCAAGGCTTCGAGCTTCCCAGCCTTAAAGATTCATAGCCTGTCCGCCTTTTTTTGAATCCCGAAACCTGACACCTAAAATAAAACCGTATTTCAGAAATTAACTAAGGCAGACTACACTAGATCAATTCTAGTTTTTCTAGTGTCACTGCGGACGAACGGTTTTCTGACGCAATTTGCCTGCTGTAAGCCTATAATCCCGAAATATATTCAAATACCAATTTCTTCGGATAAAAGGGACATTGAAATTCCAGGGCGGTGGCAGCAAGCTGCATACCTTCTTTGTTTTTATTGCCTTTTCCGTAGCGGGGATCGCCCATAACGGGGTGCCCGATCATCTCAAAGTGGCGACGAATCTGGTGTTTCCTTCCCGTGCGAATCACAATATTTACTTTAGACGTATGGGTTTCTTGATCGTAGTGGTCGACGTCAACCTCAGTCAGCGCCGATTTGCCGTCCAGCTTTAAATCGATTTCATTCCCCGGCAGCGTATTGGTTAAATTCCCCAACACCCTGGCCGTATATCGTTTGACGACCTGCCGCTCTTGAAACAGGCGGGATAGTCGGCCGGCAGCCGTTTTATCGTGGGCCAGCACTACAAGACCGGCGATCTCACGGTCCAATCGGTGGATGAGGTAAACTTTTCTTTCAGAATTATAGTAAAGCGCTACCTGTCTCAGAAGAGAGCAATGGTCGCCATATTTCGTGCCCTGGGACATTAAGCCGGCTGGTTTAACCCAGACGCTGTAGCGTCCCTGGTCGCTGATAAGTTCCGGCAGGGGAGGGGATTTGGCGAGCAGGGCCTTATCGTAATAAAGAGACAGGATGTCGCCCGGTTTGAGACCGGCAGTAGCCCGGCGGATGCGGTGTTTTTTGCCTTTTTGTTTTTTCAGCCAGACGGCGCCTTTGCCCATGGCATCTTTTATACGGCTTTTGGAAAGCGCTGTAAATTCAGTCAGAAATTTACAGGCGGTTGTCGGGTCGTTGGGTCCGACGGTTTTTGTCAATGACAATTTTTGCATCTATCCGATTCCATAGCGTCTCGAAGGGGGGCGGTTTGGCGCTCTCTATAACAAAAAAGGGAGGCTAGCGCCTCCCTTGAGTTCTATCAATTTGGAGTGTTAACAAGCCTTAAATTTTATTCGATACGACTTTTAAATTTCGGGGCGTTCTCCAAAAAGCGGACCGGTCTCGCGTGTGCG
>JASFGZ010000360.1:0-5293 GCA_050123495.1 Desulfobacterales bacterium | reverse complement strand
AAACGTTTTGCGACCGCCTGAAATATTAGGACAGAGGGAATCTGAACGCCCTGTTCACACGGCATACAGTATTCGCAGCGGTGGCAGAACTTCTCCCCCAATACCGTCTGAATATTTTTCATGTCTTTTAAATCGGACTTGGTAAGTGGTTGTGGATGGCGGTATAACTCAATGATTTCATTCGCTTCCTTTTTTGCACGGATTCCAGGGATTGGCACTACATGCGGGTGTTGCCGCAGAAATCCGAAGCAGAGGCTGGCGCTTTCCAGTAAGCCGCCGCCAAGGGGTTTCATGCCGATGATGCCGACATTATTTTGGCGTGCGAATGGAAAGAGTTCATTTGCTGGATCATTTTCAATAAAGTTAAATGGAAATTGGAGGGTATGAAATAAGCCTGTCTTCAACGCTTCCATGGCCGTCTGAATACTGTGAGATGAGATCCCAATAAAACGAATTTTACCCGCATCACGAGCTTTGCAGGCGGCTTCGTAAGCCCCCTGCGGAGCAAGGATCTGCTGAAGGGTTTCTTGATTGGACACGTTGTGAAACTGATAGATGTCGATCCAATCCGTTTTTAATTGCTTAAGAGACGTATCGATATGGGCGGCGGCGCCATTTACATCTCTTTGAGTGGTTTTGGTGGCAATAACCGCTTTATCTCTGACAGTTTGCAGGGCGGTGCCGATTTTCTCCTCACTGGTGAGATACATGTTGGCCGTATCAAAAAACGTAATGCCCAGATCGAAACAATATTTGACGAGGGACACGGCTTCGTTTGTCGGCAACGGAATGATGGGGATACCCCCAAATCCGACCTCAGAGACTTCCAGATCCGTTCCTTCAAGTTTTACAGTATTCAATTTTCCCCCCTGAATGAAAGCAAGCTGTCTCGCCGTCTCGTGGCGGAAAACGACAAGTCAACTTTTTTAATAATTAAAAATTGCGGTTATTTTCACTTTGAGTCATAATGTCTCCTTTGATGTATTACCTGAATCTTGCATGAAAATTAATGAGATGGTGATATTAAATTTAATGGCACCCGGTTAAGCAAAAAATAGGCGTAAAACAAAATACCGATCAGTTATAATGGATCGAAACCATTTTATCTCATTACTTTTCACCCTGTGGGCGAGCTGGAGGCTTCCATCTGCTGCGTTATTAAGGCCGAGGCATAGTTCACTATAACCTCATCCTTAAATGCCTTGCATATGAAAGCCTCCAGCTCGTGTAAAAATCCAGGTATTATTCGACATCCTGCTGCGTTGGGATCTTGGATTCGCAAGGCACTTTCGTCTGGCACAGACCACAGCCGTAGCCATCGAAGCCGTAATGGGATTTTACATAATTTTTTGTTGTCGACCTGATGTGATTGCGGCATTTGATCTTATCATGACCGGCTTTGGAAAGCGCTTCAACCGGGCAGCGGGAAATACACTTTCCGCAGATTCCTTTTGTGTAATAAAGGCAATAGGCATGATGATCGCTATACGGCCGCTTTGTTGGAGGGATTTTAATTCGGGCGACGACAGATCCGGTGCGCATGGCTTTGCCTTTCGGGGTAATCAGCCCGTCACAGAGGCCAAAGGTTCCAAGGCCCGACGCATAAGCGGCATGCCGTTCCGACCAGGTGGAGGCAAACACATACGTATCGGAATTTTTCCGCGACCATTGATCAGAGAGCATCGGCGCCAGGGCCTGATATCCATTTTCCTGCAGAATTGCCACCACATGTTTTCGAAGCTTCACATTCACCTCTTCGCCGAAAATACGCGCCCGAGCCCAGCTTTCAGCAGGGTAAGTCGTTTGTTTTCGATTGTCGGCCTTGGTCGCCGTGGTTTGAGGCAGGATCCAGCTGATGACGGTTAGATCTTCAGGCCTGACCGTCTGCTCCATAAATGTCCGGGTAAATATTTCCCAGGGTGTCCAGTGAAAAGGCCCGACAACCTCTTTGTAGGTTTCGTAGAGCGGATCGTCTCCCCTTGAAAAGCCGACCAGAGGCGGGTCGAAGGCCTTATCATTCGTTTGGTTTTGAAGCGTATTTTGCGGTGACTTCCCAATAAAATCCTCAATGACGTGACCTATCCAGGCTGCTAAATCTGCTGTCTGTTTCATAGCGCTCTAATCCCATGTTAAGTTTTTGATGATCGCGGCGCAGCGCTCAATGTGGTGTTGAAGCAGTTCGTTTGCTCTGCTTTCCAGGCTGATTTGATGCCAGCGCACCGTCATCTCATTGCCGCTGTCGTCACCTTTATGAATAATTTCTGCATACTCGGTCAAGTCAAAATTCTCCCATATTCAAACATTAATATAATCCTGCAGGAATTATCGCATGGGGCATGGTGCCTCGTGTTTGAATGCAAAGAAACGGTATCTCAAGCGCTTAACGCCATGCCCCCTGCGCCATGCCCGATGCGACATTTTTCGCCGAGAGCAAAATTTACCAGCAAAATACCCATTTCGGCCGGAAATGCTTAAAGTTTTTCAATAAGATTACACAGCAACCTCACCCCAAAGCCGGTACCACCGGGGCCGCAGTAATCACCCCCCTTTTTGAGGTAGGCCGGGCCGGCAATATCGATATGGGCCCAGCGGGTATCCCCGCTGAATTCCGATAAAAATAAGGCGGCTGTGATGGCACCGCCCCAGCGGGAACTGGGCATGTTGTTGAGGTCGGCAAAATCGCTTTTGAGCAGCTCCTTATAATCGTCCGGCATCGGCATCTGCCAGCAGCGTTCATAGGTTTTGTCACCGGATGAAATGATGGATCTGGCCAGCTCATCATCAGGCGTAAATACGCCGGCGATTTTTTCTCCAAGGGCCACGATGCAGGCACCGGTCAAGGTTGCCAGATCGATCATAATCTGAGGTTTGTGCTTTTTTATCACATAAGACATGGCGTCTATCAGGATGAGACGGCCTTCAGCATCGGTATTTCCAATTTCAATGGTTTTGCCTGCATAGCTGCGTACAATATCTCCGGGCCGGATTGCTTTGCCGGAGGGCATATTTTCAACGATTGGAATGGCGCCGATGATGTGCGATTTCGTTTTTAGTCTCGCCAGGGTAATCATTGTGGCGGCGACAACGGCCGCACCGGACATATCCGATTTCATGCCGGCCATGGATCCGCCGGTCTTAAGATTGAGACCTCCGGAGTCAAATGTAACGCCTTTTCCGACCAGCGCCAGTGTTTTTTTGACGCTGGGGGGCTTATGCTCCAACACGACCATGCTGGGCTTGCTCTGACTTCCGGCTGCCACCGCCAGCAAAGCCCCGAACTTGTTCTGTTTTAAATCATTTTCTCTCAGAACCCGGGCTTTAAGGCCGTGTTTTCTGGCCTGGGTGACAATTGAACGCGTAAATTGCTCGGGCGTTTTTTCGTTTGATGGCGTACTGATCCACTCGCGGGCTAAAATGGTGCCTGCGCAAAGGGTGCTTATTTTTGGGGTGATTCTTCGCAGCTTCGCAAGCGCTTCCTGTTTTACCAGAAAGTTTATTTGTTTTAGGGGCTTCTTTTTCTTTTCCTTTTTGTATTTATTAAAAAGATGATTCCCCAAACAGGCACCCTCCATCATGGCCTCAACTCTGGTCGTCATTTCCATTTTAAAGTTTGCCGCCGCCGGCACCGCTATCCAGATTATCTCAAGGCCGGCTTTTATGCATTTATTGACGGCCGCACCACAAAATGCCCGCAGGGCTTCAGGGTCAATTTTTTTGAGCTTTCCAAGTCCAATAAAGATAACCCGTTTCGTGTCGAGATCCTTTAGATCATAAAGTGTGACTTCATCACTTTTTGCGCCCTTAAATTCCTTGAGCTTCAACGCCTTTTTGATGATCGCATTGATGATCCTGTCATCGTGTATTTTTTTATCTTCGCACACCGGCACGATGAGCGTGTCGATTTTTTGGGCTTTCAGATCAATGGCCTTTAAATGCAGCATTTTACATCTCTCCTTTCATATCAATTCGTCAATTATCTTAAAGATTGTATCCAAAAAATATAATTTGTAAAATCCTGGGGATATACTGTGAATCCTTGTGCAACATCATCTCGGCAAATTTCTGGTAAGTTGTTGTTTGACTCATAGTTGCTCCTTTAGTGCGAATCCAGAGAGACTTTACGCTGTGGCTGAACCAGAAGCAAGTTCTTTTAGCGCAGAGACGGTCTCCCAGTTAAATGCTTCCGGCTGACAGGGGATAATTGAATTATTTGTGAAAATCGGATCCGCTTCCAGATCATAGCGGGATGCGGCTACCGCCGTTTTCCACATCGCCGTATGCGGAATCGGAGAATAATAGGCCAAAATAGGCGCTATTTTGGTTTCTTGAACAGCCCGAATCGAACGTTCAACAGCGGACAATTCCTGGCCCGGCAGTCCCATCAGTAAGTAGGCACCCACCTGGTGTTTTTCAAAACCGGCTTCTTTTAAGTATCCGGCGGCCTGCCTGAAGTCGTTTTCGCTAACCTTTTGATCGATGGTTTCACGATGATCGAATTCGGCAGTTTCCAGCCCCAGACGCAGGGTTTTAAATCCGGCCTTGAACAATAAGCGCGCCGTTTCCGCGGTAATGCCGCGAATATGAACGGCATTGGGCGTGTGAAAACGAATATTGATATCAGCTTCAATAATTTTTTCCAGAATAGGGATGGCATGCTGTTCAGCATTAACTAGAAATGCATCATCATACAGAACGAAATCTGTGACCGCATGGGTCTGGTGCCAGAATTCTATCTCGGCGATGACGGATTCGGGGCTGCGCCGCATTTGCTTGGGATTTAGAAAGTGTGAGGCACAGTAGGTACATTTAAAGGGACACCCCCGTGAGGTGAGCAGGGGAACGTAATTAATGCGGTTTTGCAAATCAAGCGCAGGGTAAGGGTAGGTATCGAGTTCCTGCGAATTAAAATGGGGTCTCGCCGTAAAACCCGTATATCTGTTGATAAGCTCAAACAGGGTCTCCTCGGCCGGCCCTGAAAAGATCTCATTTGCACCTGAGTATTTTAGCGCGTGATCATGGCAGAGGCTGGCGTAAATGCCGCCCAGAACGATCGCAATGCCCGGAAAAACGTTACGCATGACTGTGATGGTTTCCTGAACGCCGGTATACCAATAGGTCATTAAAGAAGTGATCAGGATGAGATCCGGCTGCGGCAAGGCCTGGAGGTCAGTGGCGAACCAGCGGGGTTTGATACCGTATCGGGAAAAAGTACGCCGAACATCCGTCAGGCCATGCGGTTTGGCAATTCGTGTTTTTAAATAGGGTCCCCGGCCATAGCGCGCTGAAGGGTCAC
>JASFGZ010000359.1:0-5295 GCA_050123495.1 Desulfobacterales bacterium | reverse complement strand
TTCATAAACAGAAGGGTCTTCGACTGCGGTATAGGAGAAGACGAGCGTATCCGGGTCGAGCCATTTACTGGCGTCCGTCGGGGTGTCAGCCAGAAAATCCCCGTTTTCGTCACAATATTGAGAATCCAAATCGCCACGGTTTTTGCACTCAGCAGCTATTGCCGAGCTTGATAAGCCCAGGACCAATGACAATATTGTTAGAAAAATGACTCCCCAAAAGGCTTTGTGGTAATGCAATGGTAACTTAAACATACTTTCCTCCTTTCTGAAGCTGTTGCTGACCCAATTTGGCCCGGATCGCTTTCCAATCTTCAAATTTTCGCGCCAAATACCCGAGCCAACTCTTTTTGCGAAACTGCGATTTTTTTTGACAAGCAACGGTTTAATGGATTACATGAGACTATATTAGTTACCTGCTCGCTGTATTATTGTCAATTTATAAATGAAATGCAATTCAACCAAAGCTCTAATTTAAACGTATCATGAAAAATTTAAAGGCTCAGGTTTTAATCATCGGAGGCGGGGTTACGGGAACCGGGCTGGCCCGGGATCTCGCGTTACGTGGCGTAGCCTGTGCGCTCGTCGAACAGGGCGACATCAACGCCGGGGCCTCCGGTGCCAATCACGGGCTGCTGCACAGCGGCGCCCGCTATGTCTCTTCTGATCCGGGCAGTGCCGCGGAATGTCATACGGAAGGAGCGCTTTTAAAGCAACTGGCGCCGCATTGCATCGAAGACACCGGTGGCCTGTTTGTGGCGGTTGAGGGCGATGATGAAAAATACGTGGCCGATTTTCCGCATTTGTGTGGCCGCTGTAAAATCCCGGTGCGGGCATTGGACATCAAGGAGGCGCGCGAACTTGAACCGGCCCTTTCGGAAAAATTGATCGCGGCCTATGCGGTAAAGGATGCCTCCATCGATCCGTTTAAACTTTCAATGGAAAACATGGCTCAGGCCCAGGCGCTGGGAAGCAGCCTGCTGCGGTTTACCAAAGTAGTCGGGTTTGAGAAAAGCAGTAAAAAAATCCAGGCGACCTGCCTGCAAAACCTTACAACCGGCGAAGAATTTAAGATTGAATCCGAACAGGTGGTCAACGCTACCGGTGCCTGGGCCGGTATGATTGCCGGTCTGGCAGGAGCTGAGATTGATATTATTAATTCCAAAGGAAGTCTGATCATCACCCACAACCGAATTACGTATCGGGTAGTGAATCGAATGCGCCCTTCCGCCAATGCCGATATTCTGGTTCCGGGGGGTACGGTGTCGATTCTGGGGACCACCTCTATTCGCATTGACAGCATGGACCAGGTGTATCCTACGGTGGAGGAGGTCGACGCCATGGTGGGCGAAGCGACGAAGATGATCCCGGCGCTCGAAGCGGCTCGATATATTCGCGCGTATGCGGGCGTCAGACCGCTGGTCGGGTCG
This sequence comes from Desulfobacterales bacterium, assembly GCA_050123495.1. Classification (GTDB taxonomy): domain Bacteria; phylum Desulfobacterota; class Desulfobacteria; order Desulfobacterales; family JAHEIW01; genus JAHEIW01. The sequence continues at coordinate 3,868 of JASFGZ010000359.1, read as the reverse complement.
AAGTCTGCAGCCGATGACCGCGATGTCAGCCGGGGATTTGCACTCATCGATCATGCTGAAGAGGGTCTCGAGAACTTTGTTACGATTTCCGGCGGCAAGCTGACCACCTATCGATTAATGGCCGAAAAAACAGCCGATCTGGTCTGCAGGCGACTGGGCGTTTCCAACCCCTGTCGAACCGGAACCGAACCCCTTCCGGAAACCCAACCGGCAAGATGGACCGAACCCGGGTTGGCGTCTAAACTGTGGATAACCCAACATGATCCAGAAGATATTTTGCTTTGCGAATGCGAAATGGTTCCCAAAAGCGCTGTGGATGCCCTTTTGGATGCCATTCGTGAGCAGGAAGGGCAACCGGATCTCAACGCCCTCGCCCTGCGCAGCCGAATCGGCAAAGGCGCCTGTCAGGGCACGTTTTGCGGTGTACGCGTGACCGCCTATTTGTATGATCAGGGCGAACTGCAGCCGGAGCAGTGCTTAGCCAATCTTAGAGAGTTTCTCGGCAGGCGCTGGAACGGGCAGCACCCGACGCTCTGGGACAAACAGCTGGTGCAGTCGGAGCTACTGGAAGCGTTGCATTGTGGGTTGTTTGGATTGGAACTGTAAAGGTGCCCCTAAGCGCACTCGATAAAAATGGTTGGAATGACATAATATCATGAGTTTACAACATAAAATTCGAATTTCGAAATACGAAACAATTTCGAATAACAAAAATTCAAAATTTAAAACAATAAGAAATTTCTTATTCTGCATTCAAAGAGCAATGCACTTTTGCAAGCGTTTGAGAATTATATCATTTTATATTCGGGTTCGTTGCGTGCTTCGTGCTTCGGATTTCGGATTTAATCGGCAAAGGTAATATACAATTTTAATCATCAATGTTTAAAATGTTCTTATATGATCTCTAACTTAAAACCCCTCAACTGTGATTTGTGCGTGATCGGCACCGGCCTGGCGGGTATGGCGGCAACTCTTTTTGCGACCACCAGAGGCCTATCCGTTGTGCAGGTCGGTCATACCGGAGAAATTATTTTTGCCAGCGGTTTGCTGGATCTGCTGGGCGTGCACCCGGTCGTTGAAAAGCGGTTGTGGCGTGATCCCTGGGCCGCTTTAGATACGCTCAAACGGGATATTCCCGATCACCCGTATGCCCGGTTAAAAAAAGAGGACATCAAAGCTGCTTTTGATGAAATTCTGAGCTTTTTAGAGGAAAACGGTCTTCGCTATCACCGGCGCATGAATCATAACAGCGGCGTGCTGACTTCGCTGGGCACGATAAAATCGACATACGCTGTCCCGCATACCATGTGGAACGGGGTGAGGGCTCTGGAAGAAAAACCGGCCTGTCTCATTATCGATATCCGGGGTTTGAAAGGATTCAGCGCCCGCCAAATTGTGGCCTCCCTACACGCTGGATGGACGGATTTACGTGCCGCCCGGATCTCGTTTCCGGGTACCGATCATTTAAGCGAAGTGTATACGGAACATATGGCCAATGCTTTGCTGCTTCCGCACAATCGGGAGAAGCTGGCAGAGGTCGTGCGTCCGCTTATAAAAAAATCAAAAATTGCGGGACTGCCTGCTATTTTGGGACTGTATCGAACCCATGAGGTGTTCTCCCACCTTGAGGAGTTGATCGGCGTATCGCTTTTTGAAATTCCCACGATCCCCCCATCGGTTCCGGGATTGCGGCTCAAGGAAACATTTGAAAGGGGCTTGCGTCTGAAAGGCAATCACTATTTTTCTTTAAAGCGAGCTTTAAAGGTTCGGCAACCCGCAGATGGGCATTTTGAAACCCATATCGGCAGAAACGATGTCGAACACATCATTCACTCCAAAGGAATCGTTCTGGCAAGTGGACGATTTATCGGAGGCGGACTGCATGCCGACCGAAAGCGTATTCGCGAAACCATCTTTGATTTGCCGGTTCACCAGCCCGACAGCCGGGCAAAGTGGCATCGCCGCAATTTTCTGGATCCCCGCGGACATTTAATCAATCAGAGCGGCCTGGAAATTGATGACAAATTTCGTCCGCTCAATCATTCCCGTCAACCTGCTTTCGAGACGCTTTTTGCAGCCGGTTCCATTTTAGCGCACAATGACTGGAAGCGCATGAAATGCGGCGCCGGCCTCGCCATCGCCACCGCATACGGGGCGGTTCATTCATTTATCAATTGAAGCTTGATTTGTATCCGGGAAATCGGCTAAACAGTTCGATACGATTTTTAATTTCCCTGTGATAAGAGTGTCAACGGCCACCCGCTTGGCGGGTGGCTTGAATTTTAGACCATCGACTCTGGGAAGGCAAAAGCTTGTCAGCGCTCTGAATTTTGCGGTTGGAGCCAGATATCCGGTTAAAATCAAACCGCAATCGATTAGCGTGAGACGGATTGATTAACCATGGACGATGTAAGACAAGGAGTGAAAAGATGAATCTCAATCGACCCAATGCAAATGAGGCTTTGCAAACGAAAAACAGATCTCGCGACATTGCACCCCAATCCGGTATCTGCAGCAGGTGTTTGGATGGTTGCAAAGGTAATTGCGATATGTTCAAGGCCACTTTCCGGGGGCGGGAACTGCTTTATCCGCAACCCTTTGGTAGTGTTACCGCCGGTGCGGACAAGGATTACCCGGTGGATTACTCCCATTTAAATATTATGGGGTATGCCCTTGGTGCCAAGGGGATTGATGCCGATCCTGATAAAGCCACGTTTCCAAATGTCAATACCGAAACCGAATACGGTGTTACGGATAAAGTCAAGATGAAAGTGCCGATATTCACGGGTGCCCTCGGCAGTACGGATATTGCGCGCAAAAACTGGAATCATTTCGCTATCGGTGCCGCCATCAGCGGTATCAGTCTGGTATGCGGGGAAAATGTTTGCGGGATTGATCCCGAATTGGAAATTGGCGCCAATGGTCTGATCAAAAATTCGCCGGAGATGGATCGCCGTATCCGGGAGTATCGCCGCTACCACGAAGGTTATGGCGATATACTGGTTCAGATGAATGTGGAGGATACCCGTAACGGCGTGGCAGAATATGTCATTGAAAAGCATGGGGTGGAAACCATCGAATTAAAGTGGGGCCAGGGAGCCAAATGTATCGGAGGAGAAATCAAGGTGAACTCTCTGGATCGCGCCATTGAATTGAAAAAACGAGGCTACATCGTAACTCCGGATCCGGAAGACCCTGCGCATCAGGCCGCTTTTAAAGCCGGGCCGTTGAAGCAATTTGAAAGGCATTCGCGCCTCGGTTTCGTGGATCAGGAAAGCTTCATGAACGAGGTGCAACGGTTGCGCAAACTGGGCGCCAAACGCATTACCCTCAAGACCGGCGCCTACCCGATGAGAGAACTGGCCATGGCTATCCGCTGGTCCAGCGATGCCGATATCGATCTGCTGACAATTGATGGAGCCCCTGGCGGTACAGGAATGAGTCCCTGGCGAATGATGACCGAGTGGGGCATTCCTTCTATTTACCTTCATTCCATGGCTTATGAGTTAAGCGAACGGCTTGCGAACAGCGGCAAGCGCGTTCCGGATCTCGCTTTTGCAGGCGGCTTTTCATCTGAAGACCATGTTTTCAAAGCCTTGGCCCTGGGCGCTCCGTATTGTAAGGCGGTATGCATGGGCCGCGCATTGATGATTCCGGGCATGGTCGGCAAGAATACGGAACGCTGGCTGCGAGACGAAGATGGTGGTCTGCCATCGACGGTATCGAAATTCGGATTTACCAAAGAAGAAATCTTTATGAATTATGAAGTCTTAAAGGCAAAATACGGATCAGAGATAGACAACTTGCCTTTGGGCGCCATCGGGCTCTATAATGTCGCGGATAAAATCAAAGTGGGACTTCAACAACT
>JASFGZ010000358.1:0-5303 GCA_050123495.1 Desulfobacterales bacterium | reverse complement strand
ATGGCGATGAACTTTCGGCAGAAGAACCGCAAGGCGTTACCGAAAAAGACGACGAACCATCTGTGGAAGAACCTCAAAATGATGAAACGGATAAAGAAACGCCCTAGTTTTTGAAAGATTATTTTTTAACACATATATATAATGGTAAAGCTTTTTAAAAATCACGAAATCATGAAATCAAGACCTTGGGGGAAATAATGGCCAAGCTCAGAGTGCACGAACTTGCCAGAGATCTGAACATGACCAACAAAGTGCTGCTCGCAAAGCTCAATGATATGGATATTTCTGTAAAAAGCCATATGAGCGCTTTGGATGACGATGTCATTTCAGAAATCAAAGCATCTCTATTCGGCACCAAAGAAGAAACCGTCGAGGAAACACGGATAAAGCCGACTGTTATTCGCAGACGCCGTAAAAAAGTTAAAGTTGATGCTCCTGCAACTTCTGAAGCTCAGCCTGAAGAAGCTGTCTCGCCGAAAGATACCGAGGCACCGGCAGAGCAAATTGAAAAACCTGTTGATCAAGAACCGGCGGCAGTAGAAGCAGAAGCTGAGGAGCCCAAAACGGTCAAGGAACCGGCGGTCGAGGAAAAAGCTGTTGCCAAAAAAGCAGTAAAACCGAAAAAGATCCGCAAAAAAGAGCCTTCTGCCAAAATTATCAAACTGCCGGTCAAGCCTATTGAAAAACCTGTAAAAAAGAAAAAAGCCCAACCGAAGACAGCAGAGGCCAAGGTTGAAGAACTGCCAGCCCGCAAAAAAGCCTTTGAAGATCAACCCCTGCCGGAAGCCGAGCCCGCAACGGTTGGAAGAGGAAAAAAGAAACGCAAGAAAAAAATTGAAGAACCAGATGTAGACCGGAAATTCCTCAAAAAGAAAATCTCTTTTCGAAGAAAAGCGGTAATCGAAGGGGAAGATCTTTATGCAAAGGGATATCGGTCGCGCAAGCAACGCAAGCTGGTTAAGGGTAAAAAAGCGGTCAGCGGACAAAAAACTCAGATAACAGTTGCCAAGGCGATTAAGCGCCGAATTAAAATCGATGAAGCCATTGTTCTTGCCGATCTGGCCAAACGCATGGGAATCAAGTCCAACGAGATCATCAAATCTATGATGGCAATGGGGTCTATGGCAACCGTCAATCAAACCATTGATTTTGACACGGCGGCACTGATTGCCTCTGAATTTAATTATGAAGTGGAACGCGCCAGTTTTGAGGAAGAAACCCTATTGATGCAAGAAACCGACGATCCGGCCAAACTGGCTCCCCGCCCACCGGTCGTTACCATCATGGGCCATGTCGATCATGGAAAAACCTCTTTATTGGACGTGATTCGTAAAACGCGAATTTCTGAAATGGAAGCCGGCGGAATAACCCAACATATCGGTGCGTACCATGTTGCCACCGATAAAGGGCAGATCGCCTTCTTAGACACACCCGGTCACGAGGCATTCACTGCCATGCGCGCCCGAGGCGCCCAGATTACCGATATTGTGGTTCTGGTGGTTGCAGCCGATGACGGGGTTATGCCCCAAACAATCGAAGCCATTAATCATGCAAAAGCGGCTCAGGTACCCATAATTGTTGCCATTAACAAAATTGACAAACAAAATGCAGAACCCGAAAAAGTGCAACGGGAGCTTGCCGAAATCGGCCTGACACCGGAAGACTGGGGCGGCGAAACGATTTACGTCAATGTTTCGGCCAAGCAGGCTCAAGGGATTGACGAGCTGCTCGAAATGATATTGCTTCAAGCCGAGGTGCTCGAGCTTAAAGCCAACCCGGACAAACTGGCCAACGGTCATGTGGTGGAAGCCAAAATCGACTCGGGCCGGGGAGCCGTCGCCACCATTTTAGTAAGAGAAGGCACCCTGCGTGCAGGTGATCCGATCGTGTGCGGAATGCATTACGGCAGAATCCGGGCGATGCTGGACGACAGAGGTGTCCAGGTAGAATCTGCCGGCCCCTCAATTCCGGTAGAAATCGTTGGCCTATCCGGAGTGCCCATGGCCGGCGACGAATTCCTTGCGCTAAAGGATGAAAAAAACGCCAAACAGGTTAGCGAGCATCGGCAGCAGAAACAACGATCCATGGAACTGGCGCAATCGAGTCGAATGAGCCTGGATAAGCTTTTCGAGCGTATGCAAGAAGGAGAGATTAAGGATCTGAACCTCATCATTAAAGCCGATGTTCATGGCTCTATCGAGGCACTCAAGGACTCTTTAACAAAGCTTTCCAACGATGAAGTAAAGGTAAATGTTGTCCATTCCGCCAGCGGTACGATTGCCGAGTCGGATGTCTCCCTGGCCACCGTATCCAATGCCATCGTGATCGGCTTCAACGTTCGACCCAGCCCCAAAGTTCAATCCCTGGCCAGCGATGAAAACGTGGATATGCGCTTTTACAATGTTATTTACGACGTTATCAAAGATGTTAAAGACGCGATGGCCGGAATGATGGCTTCCACGTTTGAAGAACGGATCCTGGGCACAGCTGAGGTTCGCGAAGTATTCCAGATACCTAAAATTGGTAATATCGCCGGCTGTTACGTGACGGATGGCAAAATTGAGCGTGGTCAGAATTTGCGTCTTCTCAGAGACGGCATTGTGACTTATGAAGGGAAAAATTCTTCTCTACGACGCTTTAAAGACGACGTCAAAGAAGTTAAAGCAGGCTATGAATGTGGGATCGGTATTGAAAATTTTAATGACATCAAAGTCGGTGATACGATCGAGTGTTATTATTTGGAGGAGATAAGGCCCAAAATCGAATAAAAACCAATAATGAGCGGCCCCGCCAATGTGGCGGGACCTTGAAGAGCGGCCTTTTGGGCCTTGAGGACCTCCCAATTTGGGGTTTGAGGATAAAGGCAAGCAAAAAATATACGCCTAAAGCGAAGCGCTCCTCAAGTGAAACGCTCTTTAAGCAAAGCGCTCCTTCCGCGGAGCGAAGCGAATATGGTCGTTGGAATTGGAATTATCACTTTCAGACTGCATGATTGCCGCTCTCTGAAAGGAAAGCGAAAAGTGATCAAATCGATTATCAGCAGGATGCGCAATAACTTTAATGCATCGGTGGCGGAAGTCGCGTCAAACGATATTCATCAGCGAGCTGAGGTCGGTTTTTCATTGGTCGGTAATGATAAAACCCTCATCAATTCAAAAATAGATAAAATATTTAACATGGTCGACGACCTTGGGCTGGCCGAAATTATCGACACTGAAATGGAAATAATCAGTTTATGATTCCATTTTCTCGAGCGGACAGGGTGGGCGGTTTAATCCAACAGGTGCTGTCCAATTTACTGAAAAAAAATATCAGGGATCCCCGCCTTCAAATGGCCACCATTACCGGCGTTAAGGTTTCGCGCGATTTAAAGCAGGCGCGTATTTATTTTACCACCTCCGGTGGCATTCAAAACAAAGGCGATACCATAAAAGGCTTCAGCAGCGCCCATGGTTTTATTAAACGGACCCTGGCACATGAGCTCGGTCTCAAGTACATGCCGGATATAAAATTTTTTTATGATGAATCCCTGGAATATGGCGCCCATATTGATGAACTGATCAAGGCAACCAAAAGTGAAAATGGATCAAACCATTCGACATATTAAAGATGGCCAGCACCTTTTGATCGCTTCGCATGCAGAACCGGATGGCGACGCTGTGGGCTGTCTAATTGCACTAGGTCTGGCTCTGCGTAAGTTTGGGAAAAAAACAACCCTTTATAACGCAAGCCCCATTCCGGCCGTCTATCGATTTCTTCCCGGCGTAGAGCAAATTGTGCGGCAGATTAAGGAAGCGAATATCTATGATACGGCCATCATGCTTGACTGCGGCGACCTGGTCAGGGTTGGGCAAGCAGCCTATAAGATCGGCAAAATACCGGCGATCATTAACATTGACCATCATGTTTCAAATACCGGCTTTGGGCATATCCAACTCATCGACACTACGGCATGCGCTACAGCCGAAATTGTGTACCGCTTGATCAAAGCCCTGGAGATCCCCTTTGATCGAGCCATAGCCACTTCACTTTACACCGGAATTTTGACTGATACCGGCTCGTTTCGGTTTTCGAACACAAACAACGCGGCCTTTAGCATCAGCGAAGAAATGACTGCCATTGGGGTAGATCCCCATAGTGTTGCGCAACACGTGTTTGGAAGCTATTCCCTGGGTCGCATCAAATTGTTAAATATGGCGCTGAACTCGATCGAAATTTCAGACAATGGCAAATTGTCGATGATGACCATAACCCGAAGCATGCTGAATACAACCGGGACAAACACGGAAGATTTAGATGGCATGATCAATTATGCGCGGCGCATTGAGGATGTAAAAGTCGCCGCACTCATCCATGAAATAAAAAATGGAGCCGGCAAATTCACCAATATGAACCGCTACCACGTCAGCCTGCGATCCGACAGCAGTGTGGATGTCGCCAGAATCGCAGCGAAATTCGGCGGTGGCGGACACACCAGCGCTGCCGGATTTCAGATTGAATCAACGCTGCTGGCATTGCAAACAAAAATCATTGACCTGGCTAAAGATTTGTAAATCGGATGCGTTCATCATCGTCTATCCAAAAGCAGCCGATAAAAAACCGGCAAAGATTAAATGGAATTATCGTTATTGATAAACCGAAAAATATCACCTCCGCCAGGGTCGTTGCTGATGTAAAACGCATGCTGGATGCGAGAAAAGTCGGCCATGCCGGCACACTGGATCCCTTTGCCGAAGGGGTTCTGGTATGCTGCATAAATGATGCGACTCGACTCGCCCGCTTTCTGCTGGCTGGCAATAAAACTTATGACGCAACGCTTAAGCTGGGGATTGAAACCGATACCCAGGATAAGACCGGAACCGTTACCGCCGTCAAGCCGGTGTTGGACTGGCCGGAAGATAAGATAAATTCGGCGGCTAAACAATTTGAGGGGCGAATTGAACAACAGCCCCCGGTCTTTTCGGCTTTAAAACACAAAGGAACACCCCTATATCGGCTGGCGCGAAAAGGCACGCCGGTTCAAAAGCCGGCCAGACGGGTCCATATTTCAAAAATTCGCATTCTTGAAGTAAGTCTGCCCCTGGTCCGTTTTGAAGTCTCGTGTTCTGCCGGAACCTATATCCGCAGCCTGTGCGCTGACATTGGAAGGCAGCTGGGATGCGGTGGTCACCTTCAGGCACTCAAGCGAACGGAAAGCAGCGGCTTTAAAATTCAACAGGCAATTTCACTGAAGCGATTGGAAAAGCGGGTTGACGCAGGTGAGAGCAGACGGTATCTCATCAGTATGGCCGATGCTCTTGGGG
>JASFGZ010000357.1:0-5313 GCA_050123495.1 Desulfobacterales bacterium | reverse complement strand
CGTCAAAGCCCTGGGCGAGGCCGAGATGATGGCGCTAACTATTCCGGAGGAATACGGCGGCCTGGGGTTGGGGTATACGGCCCGTATGATCGCCCTTGAGGAAATCAGCCGAATTTCGGTGGCCACGGCCATGATGCTGCAGGTTTTTGCGCTGGGAATCGAGCCGATCGTGAAATTTGGCAGCGATGAACTCAAAAAGAAATATTTGCCCGGATTGGCCAAGGGCGAACGACTGGCGACAACGGCGGTGACCGAGGCGACCGGCGGCTCCGATCCCACAGGAATCCGGACCTCCTACACGAAAGACGGTGATGATTTTATCGTCAATGGCCGCAAATGCTTTATCACCAATTCCCATATTGCCGATACCATTAACATTTTAGCAAAATCCGAAGATGATCCCAAACAATTTTGTGCTCTTACGATTGATGAAAACATGGACGGATGGCGCGCGACGCACAAAGAGCACAAAGTCGGTATGCGCGGCTGCAATACGGGAGAATTAGCCTTTGAAAACCTTCGGATCCCCAGGAGCCAGCTGCTCGGCGAGGAAGGCAAGGGCTTGCGGGTTTCAATGGCGGCGATCGGTGATGTCGGCAGGGGCGGCATGGTCGGCTGCGCGATCGGATTGCAGGCCGCCTGTCTGGAAGAGTCGATAAAATTTGCCAATCAAAGAATTCTGTATGGGAAACCGATCAGCGCCCTGCCCGCGATCCAAAACAAACTGGCCGAGATGAAAATCGATCTGGAGGCCGGTCGTCTGCTGGCATACCGGGCCGCCGCCCTGCAGGATCAGGGTCAGCGATCAAGCAATGAATTTGCCGTGGCCAAATACTTTACCTGTGAAGTCGCCCAGAAGGCTGCCAAAATAGCGGTTGATATTCATGGCGGCTACGGCTGCATGGAAGAATATGCGGTAACCCGATTTTTACGCGATTCCTTTGTTCTGGGGCCTTCAGCCGGCACTTCCGATATTATGAAAGTAATCATCGGCCGCTGGGTACTCGCGTAACCCCGATAAAATTGAAGAGAATCAAGATCAACTAAAAAGATCACGCATCACGATATCACGAAAAATTGATTTTGGTTTCGTGTTTTCGTGATTGACTTTAACGTTTTTTCAACCAGGCCTGAATTTTAACTTCGGCGGCCATATTTTCCTTTTTTAATATTTTGGAATAGGCGTTAAGCTATGCTAAACATCGTCGTTTGCGTAAAGGCGGTACCTGACCCCAAAGAGGCGTGCAACATTAAAATTGACCCGCACACCAAAACTCTGCTGCGCTGTGATGTCCCCCTGGTGATTAATCCGCTTGACAAGAATTCGATGGAGGCAGCCCTGCAGCTCAAAACGAATTTTAACGCGCATATTTCGGTGCTCAGTATGGGGCCTCCGGAGGCGGGAAATATCGTTAAGGAGTGTTTGGCCCTGGGTGCGGATCAGGGATTTTTGCTCAGCGATCCGGCCTTTGGCGGTGCGGATGCCTATGCTACAGCCCTTACCCTTGCCAAAGGTATTGAAAAGATCGGCGCTTATGATGTGATCGTTTGTGGAATGGCCAGCAGCGACGGCAGCACCGAATGGGTGGGTCCGGAAATTGCGACATTTTTAAATGTGCCTGTGGTAACGATGGTAAAAGAGATTGTCGAATCCGCAGGAGACCGGTGGAAGGTAAAAGCAAGCCTCGAAAATGGATACCGGCTGATGCAGGTCAAACTTCCGGCGGTTTTTACGGTAACCCGAGATCTGAATACGCCCAGGACGCTCAGTTTTTCAGGCATTATCAAGGCCCGTAAAAAGGAAATTACCCGCTGGGACATCAGCGACCTGGGTGTGCCGGAAGAAGCTGTGGGTCTGAAGGGCTCACCGACAATTGTTTCAGAACTCAGCACCACGGAAACGAAGCGCAAGGTTGAAATGATTGCCGGCACCAGAGAAGAAAAAGCAGCGCTGTTGGTCCAAAAACTTGCGGATGTGGGAGTTTTATAAAAAATGGAAAATTCACAGGGCTCCGTCTGGGTCATCGCCGAGCAGATTGACTGCCAAATTTTATCCGTGTCGTTTCAGCTCATCGGTCAGGCGCGCAAACTGGCTGATGCGTTAGGGGCTTCGGTAGAAACGGTCCTTTTGGGGGATCATATTGAGGAACAGGTCCGAGGATTGATTGCTGCCGGTGCGGACAACGTCTACCTGGGCAGCAGCCCGGAGCTGGAACTTTATCAACCGGAAATTTATACCGAAATGATCGTTGATCTTGCCCAAGAGCGGCAACCGGCAATCATGCTCATCGGCTCCACGTCTATGGGAAGGGAGCTTGCGCCTTTGGTGGCCGCCAGACTGCAGACCGGTTTAACGGCACACTGTATCGATCTGGTGTTAGGTGAGAATAACATCTTAGAGGCCAAAATTCCTGCATATGGGGGTTTGCTCTCGATCATATGTCCCCATAAGCGCCCGCAGATGGCTACTGTTGCGCAGGGGATTTTCCCCAAGCCTGAACCGGATGAAACCCGGACAGGTCAGATCATACCCCTTGACGTTCCCTTGGATATTCCCGGACGGATTCAAACGCTGGAAGTCGTCCGTGAGGTCGCCGACGGTGTGCCGCTGGAATCCGCTCCCGTCATTGTGGCCGGCGGGGCCGGCGCCGGTGGTCCACAGGGGTGGAGCCAAATTGCCGAACTGGCTCGAACTCTGAAAGCAGCCCTGGGCTGCACCCGGCCGGCTGTTGACGAAGGCTGGGCCGACCTGGAAACCATGATCGGGCAGAGTGGCAAGATGGTATGTCCGGAACTCTATATTGGGGTTGGGCTCTCCGGCGAACAGCAGCACATGGTCGGTATCACCGACGCCCAGGTTATGGTCGCGATTAACAACGATGCCAAATCACCCGTATTCGAACAGGTGGATTACGGCATCGTCGAAGACTGCCGTGAATTTATTCCGGTATTAATTGAAAAAATAAAAGAATATTATGAAAAGCAGGTGACTTGCTGACGATTGATCGGCTACACCATTTTGCGGAGGCGAACTTCAACCTCGGGGGCATCCTTTATCAACTCCACCAGTTTTGTGGGATCCGTCTTATCGTAATGATAGGGATACAGAACTTAAGGTTTAAACGCTTTTGCGGCATCGGCCACCATTTCCGGCGTCATGGTGTAAGGCAGGTTTATCGGTAAAAATGCGCAGTCGATATCTCCCAAATTTAATGGATGATTCCCTGGCGGATAATGTAATACCATTCATCGATAAGCTTTTGTCGGTTTTCACGAATCCAATCCTCACCATTTAATTCGACCAGTTCTGAAATACGTATACATAGAATTTCAAGTTCTTTTGGAGATCCCGGGATGTTTTGGGTACCCAAAAGTTTAAATACGATTTCCAGGCTAAGCGGCTTCATAAGCACCTTTAAACACAGAACCCCGTCTTTCTATTTGAAAAACGGGGTCGTGTTCGCTAGGTTCATGGCAATCCCTTAAAAGGGGTTCGCTTTTTTAATCCATTCATTTATTATCACGGCATCTTTGCACGGGTCAAGGGTTTTAAAATACTGAGCTCGCCAGTGAGATCCAGCATCCGGTAAGGGCTGAGATACGAATCATAAGTCGATAGAGGTTTAGGCCTTATTCCATTATGGTGTCAGATTGCTTCGACAATGGCACAGATGCCCTGTCCGCCACCGCCGCAGATCGTTTCGAGTCCGTAGCGCACGTTGCGGCGTCTCATCTCATGCAGCAGCGTAATCAAGCGCATGGTGCCGGTTGCAGCGATGGGGTGGCCGAGAGAGATTCCGGATCCGTTCACATTGATCTTATTGTCGAAATCTTTCTCGGCGATCCCCATTAATTTTGCATCGGCCAAAGCCTGAACGGCAAAGGCTTCCTGTATCTCTATCAGGTCGATCTCTTCGATGGTGATTCCCAGTTTGTTCAGTGCCTTGTTCGTTGCGGCGGGAACTGTTGGATACGTCAGGGTCGGGTCGGTGCCCGCAACGGCACAGGACCTGAAATAGGCCAAGGGCGTAAGGCCTAAATCTTTGGCTTTTTTCTCGCCCATAAGCACGACGGCGGCCGCCCCGTCGTTTTCACTGGATGAGTTCCCGGCAGTGCAGACACCGTCCGGGTAGACTGCGCGCAGCCGGGCCAGCTTCTCCAGGGTCGTATCGCGACGCGGCGTCTCATCGGCATCAAATATCAGCGGATCTCCCTTGCGCTGTGGGATGGGAACAGGAACGATTTCCTCGTTAAATATCTGTGTGTCGACCGCTGCGATGGCCCTCTGGTGACTGCGCAAGGCCCATTCATCGGCTTGCTGACGCGAAATCTTCTCTTTGCGGGCCGCGGTCTCCGCCCAGGTCATCATGGAGTTAAGCTCCCCATATCGATCAGTGGGTTGCGACATCACCCTGGCGCGCTGTATGCGGTCGAAAAAAGGGATACCCCACATGGCTAGCGCCCCATGCCCTTTGGGCATAAACCCCCATTTTGGATCTATTTTTCCGCCAAGACCCCATCTGATATCGCCCGGCACATAGAGTTCGGCCTGGCTCATGCTTTCCATGCCACCGGCCACCACGATGTCGGCGTTGCCGGTCTGAATTTTCATCACACCGAAAAAAACCGCATCCAGACCGGAGCAGCAGCGGCGGTCTATAGTAATTGCGGGCACGCTATCAGGCCAGTTCGCCTCCAGCAGGGCCAGGCGCGCGCCGTTTGCGCACTCGCCGTTCTGGTAAGATTGGCCCATAATTACATCTTCCACCGCGGCCGGATCGATCCCGATGCGTCTGACCGCTTCTATGAGAACCAGAGCACAAAATTTGGATACATGCAGATTGCGCAGTGATCCCCCGAAAGCACCGATCGGTGTCCGTACGCCGCTGACGATAACCACATTTTCCATTTTCGATCGTCTCCCTTTCAACTCTCTATCACTCGGTTTCGAATTGCTTTTTCAACATTTTATTGCGAGGTAATGGCTTTCTCAGGACAGATTTCCTGGCAACAAAAGCAAGTAATACAGCTGTCGGCGTCCACCTCTTGAAGATCATCGCTCATGGACAGGGCCAATGCAACACACTAATCAACGCAGGTGCCTCAGGCTGTGCACAATTCAGGGTCCGTTTTATTAAGATGATTTTTCCTTTCAGCCCCTTGGGGGAAAGTTCAAATGCCCGATTTACAGCCTGACGGGCATTCTCATAGATAGCGGATTGAGTCATGACTTTTGACATAGCGTCTTTCTTCCGGCCTCAGTTTTTTATCATACCAAACATGAATGCATTCGAATTCCTGAAAAGACAAAGC
>JASFGZ010000356.1:0-5336 GCA_050123495.1 Desulfobacterales bacterium | reverse complement strand
AGCAACCGATTTTAATTCCAGAAAAAACCAATGTCTCATATGAAAACAGGGTTTTAACCGTTAAAGGTGCCAAAGGCACCCTTGCACGGCCCATTCACTCCGCTGTGGATTTGAAAATCGAAAATGGTGTCTTGAATGTGGTCGTCTTGGAAGATAAACGAACCAGCCGGGCGCTGCAAGGGCTTACGAGAAGCCTGGTGGCCAACATGATTATCGGCGTTAACAAAGGATTCGAACGAACGCTGTTAATAAATGGTATCGGCTATCGGGCCGAGCAGAAAGGCAACGCCATCATTTTTAACGTTGGGTTTTCAAACCCGGTTTCATTCGATCTGCCGGATGGGATTTCCGCCTCCATTGAACGCAACACCACCATCAAGTTGTCCGGCATCGATAAAGAAAAACTGGGACGAACTGCCGCGGCCATCCGTAAAATTCGGCCTCCGGAACCTTATAAGGGCAAAGGGATAAAATATGAAGAGGAGTATGTCCGCAGAAAAGCCGGTAAGGCAGGCGTCTCTGCCCAGCAATAAAGCTTTAACATAAATGGGTTTTGAAAAATGGGAACGTTGAATTTAAGAACAGAATCACGCTTAAAACGCAAAAAAAGAATTCGCAAAAAGCTGGTTGGGACAGGAAACCGACCGCGATTGTGTGTGTTTCGAAGTGCGAAGCACATTTATGCGCAGGTCATTGACGATTCTCTCGGTCAAACCCTTGTCGCAGCATCCAGCATGGAAAAAGCCGTTCGGGAAAGTCCTGACGCGAAGGGCAAAATAGCTACGGCCACGACTGTGGGAAAAATCGTTGGCCAACGGGCCATGGAAAAAGGATTCAAAAAGGTCGTATTTGACCGCAACGGCTTTCTGTACCACGGCAGGATCAAAGCCGTATCCGACGGTGCCCGTGAGGCCGGTTTAGAGTTTTAATCCGCCTTGCGATGCGGCGGTAAAAGCTGAACGAAAAATGATTCATCACGAAAGCACGAAAGGACGAAAACACGAAAAAAGAAAAATAATACAATTTTCGTGCTTTTTAGATTTCGTGTTTTCGTGATTAAATTTTATTTGGAAAAGCGAGTGATTCATTTATTCGGTGTACATTTTCTCTATCGGGTGACAATACCAAAGGAGGCAGGCTCTTGTTCAAACAGGAAATTGGAGAAACTGAATTAATAGATAAAGTTGTCCATATTAATCGGGTGGCCAAGGTCGTAAAAGGGGGACGGCGTTTCAGTTTCAGTGCGATCGTTGTTGTCGGTGACGGCCAAGGGTCTGTTGGTTTTGGGCTCGGTAAAGCCGGAGAAGTCCCCGAGGCCATTCGTAAGGGTGTTGAAAAAGCGAAAAAAAGCATGATTGAAATCCCTTTGCTTGAGGGCACGATACCCTACGAGACGATTGGCAGGTTTGGCGCTGGTAAAGTTTTACTAAAACCAGCTGCTCAAGGTACCGGCGTAATTGCCGGTGGAGCCGTGCGGGCCGTTTTGGAAGCGGTGGGCGTGCAAAATATTCTAACCAAATGTATCGGGTCACATAATCCGCACAACTTGGTGAAGGCAACGATCAACGGTCTTGAACGTCTCGAGAGTCGCGAGCAGGTGGCTGCCAGGCGGGGTATTGATGTTGAAAATCTGTAGATTCCAGCACGAAATGAACAGGGGCGGATCACGGAAAGGATGAAATAGATGGCTGGAAATATTAAAGTAACACTCGTTCGAAGCATGATTGGCAGACCCGAGCAGCATCGCCGCGTCTTACGGGGAATGGGATTAACTCGCTTAAATAAAACCGTCGAGCTTAAAAATACACCCGAAATTCGGGGGATGATTAATAAGGTTTCGCATCTCGTTAGCACTGAGGAGAAGGTCGATGAAGCTTCATGAACTATCGCCGCCTTCAAGGTCCCGCAAGATGAGTAGACGCCTGGGCCGCGGCATTGGAACCGGCCGGGGTAAGACGGCCGGTCGGGGTACAAAAGGGTATAACAGCCGATCCGGCGGCGGTGTCAGGCCCGGTTATGAAGGCGGGCAGATGCCGATTCAACGGCGTCTTCCCAAGCGCGGATTTACCAATATTTTCAGGAAAAAAATTGCCGTCATCAATATAAGGGATTTATTAACATTTAAGAGCGGCAGTTTGGTGGATGAAGCCGCACTTATAAAGGCGGGACTCATTAAAGGCAAAAAAGACGGCATTAAATTATTGGGACAGGGGGAAATCGACCTTGCCCTCAATGTTAAACTCAGCCACGTCAGCAAAGGTGCCAAAGAGAAAATTGAAGCAGCTGGCGGCAGTGTAGAGGTCGTATAATGATTGGCAGTGGATTCCAAAATGTTTTCAAAATACCTGAGCTGAAAAAGCGCATTTTTTTTACCTTGGGTTTGCTCATCGTATACCGGGTCGGTGTCCACGTTCCCGTTCCGGGAATCGATACGGCAGCCCTGGCATCTTTTTTTGCCAGGGCCGAAGGCACCATATTTGGAATTTTTAATATGTTTTCGGGAGGTGCTTTTCAGAGGCTGTCTGTTTTTGCCCTGGGGATCATGCCCTATATCAGTGCCTCAATTATCTTACAGCTTTTAACTGTTGTCATACCTCATCTGGAACAATTAAAGAAAGAAGGCGAGCAGGGGCGCAAAAAAATCACGCAGTATACCCGCTATGGCACAGTTGTTTTAAGTATTATTCAGGGATTTGGCATCAGTGTGGGGCTGGAAAGTATGAGTTCACCCGGCGGGGCTCCGGTGGTGATGATACCGGGATGGGCATTCAGGTTGATGACGGTCATCACTTTAACCGCCGGTACGGCTTTCATCATGTGGCTCGGAGAGCAAATTACCGAGCGCGGAATCGGTAATGGAATTTCACTGATCATTTTTGCCGGTATTATTGCCCGGCTGCCCACTGCCGCCGGAAATACGTTTCGATTACTATCAACCGGTGAAATGGGGATATTTATCGCATTGATTCTGGTCATCTTTATGGTGCTGGTTGTCGGATTTATCATCTTTGTCGAACAAGGGCAGCGCCGCATCCCGGTTCAATATGCGAAACGGGTGGTGGGACGAAAAATGTACGGAGGCCAGAGCACCCATTTGCCTCTGAAAATAAATACATCTGGTGTGATCCCGCCGATTTTTGCTTCCTCGATCATCATGTTTCCAGCTACAATAGGAAGTTTTGTCAATATTCCCTGGATAAAGAATATAGCCGAGACGATGCGGCCGGGCAACCCCATCTATGAATTACTGTTTGTCGGATTTATTTTCTTTTTTTGTTATTTTTATACGGCGGTCACCTTTAACCCGGTTGATGTTGCCGAAAATATGAAAAAACACGGCGGATACATTCCGGGCATCCGCCCCGGGAAGCGCACGGCAGATTATATTGACAAGGTACTAACTCGCATTACGCTTGGTGGGGCCATATACGTGTCTGCTGTTTGTGTGCTGCCTTCGATTTTAATAACCCGGTTTGATGTTCCATTTTACTTTGGTGGAACGGCGCTGCTGATCGTGGTCGGTGTGGCGATCGATACCGTTGCGCAAATAGAATCACACATGCTCAGTCGTCACTATGAGGGTTTTTTAAAGCAAGGCGGCGCCAGACTGAAAGGCCGTTAGTGATGGCCTGCAAGGTATAAACCCTGGAAATAGGAGTTGCCTGTGGCCAAAGAAGAACCGATAGTTGTAGAGGGCATTGTCCTGGAGACATTGCCGAACGCGATGTTTAAGGTCGAGTTGGAGAACAAACACCAGGTGCTTGCGCATATATCGGGAAAGATGCGCATGCACTTTATTAAGATCCTGCCTGGAGATAAAGTCACCGTTGAGCTTTCTCCATACGATCTGACGCGCGGTAGAATAACCTACCGAGAGAAATAGATTAGGTATCAGGTAATGGGTATTGGGTAATGGGTAGATAACAGGTATTGGGTATTCGGTATTGGTAGTTGGAAACCCAAATTTGCAGTTTGATTTTATTAAATTACCAATAGCCAATAATGGAATCCGATACCTTTATTTTAAGGAGCATTATTGATGAAGGTTCGAGCATCTGTAAAAAAAATGTGCCCCAAATGCAAAATTATCCGGCGCAAAGGGACCGTAAGGGTGATCTGCGAAAACAAGCGACATAAGCAACGGCAGGGATAAAGGAGGACAAACATTGGCAAGGATTGCAGGCGTTGACCTACCCAGGAATAAACGGATCGAGATCGGGCTGACTTATATTTATGGGATCGGCAAAACCTCATCCAGGCGGATATTGACGAAGCTCAAAATCGATCCGGATCTGAAAACCGATCAACTGTCAGATGAGGAAGTCAGTAACATCCGCAAGGAGATCGATAGTGAATATAAGGTTGAAGGTGTACTGCGGACCGAAGTGTCCATGAACATCAAACGATTGATGGATCTTGGGTCTTATCGCGGACTTCGGCATCGGAAATCACTGCCGGCTCGGGGGCAGCGAACCAGCACCAATGCGCGGACGCGAAAGGGACCCAAGCGGGCTGCTGTTAAGAAGAGAGGCGCCGCCAAACAGAAAAAGTAAAGGCGAAATCTATGGCCAAAAAAATTCGTACGAAAAAAAAGGTAAAGAAAAATATCGCTAACGGCGTTGTTCATATTCAATCAACGTTTAATAATACCATCGTCACCATAACCGATTCGGGGGGAAATGTTGTCGCCTGGTCAAGTGCCGGCGTCCAAGGCTTCAAAGGATCTCGTAAAAGCACCCCCTTTGCGGCTCAACTGGCCGCTGAAGACGCCGCCAAGAAAGCCAAAGAACACGGGATGAAAACCGTGGAGGTTTACGTTAAAGGACCTGGACCCGGAAGGGAATCGGCCTTGCGGGCTTTGCAGGCGACCGGGTTCAACGTCGTGATGATTAAAGACGTAACTCCAATTCCCCACAATGGGTGTCGACCACCCAAAAGACGGAGGGTCTGATCGTTATTTGTTATTCGTTAATTGTTATTCGCATTGGAATTGCTTGTATTAAAATTATCGCACTAACAATCACAACAAATAATAGGTAACCAATAACTAATAACCAGTCACCAATAACGAAATTGGGAGGATCATTTGGCAAGATATAAAGATTCGGTGTGCCGGCATTGCCGGCGCGAAAATTTAAAATTGTATCTCAAAGGAGATCGCTGCTATTCAGACAAGTGTGCCTTTGATCGGCGCTCATACCCACCGGGCCAACATGGTGAGCGCCGGGGTAGAAAAATTTCTGATTACGGTGTTCAGTTACGGGAAAAGCAGAAAGTCAAACGAATGTATGGACTTTCTGAAAAGCAATTTCACTTGTTTTTTGAAAGGGCCGAGC
>JASFGZ010000355.1:0-5343 GCA_050123495.1 Desulfobacterales bacterium | reverse complement strand
GCCGTTGCAGGTTCGCACAAGCATGTCGAGCAGGTTGTCACCCGATTCGTCCAAGGTCATCTCTCCTCGCAGGATAGCCGAACAGTCATAGTCGATATGCTCGGACATGTCGCCAGCTGTGCGGGGATTGGCCGTGAGCTTGATCACCGGTTCGATGGGATTTCCGATGATATTTCCCTGACCTGTTGGGAAAAAATGGGCTACGAATCCGCCGGCGGCCCAGAGGGTGACGGCTTCCGCTGCGGCCGAAGACGTGTCCATATACCATAGGCCCGGTCCGGTGGGCGTCTCGGCTTTGTCCAACACGCCCACATACTTGCACTGCTTTCCGATCTTCTGCATGTTGCCGAAGGCCTTTTCCTCTATGGTGGTCAGGCCGCCGGCGATATTGCCCTTGGTGGGCTGGCTACCCGACAAATCATCGGTTTTGTTGCGCTCGATCATGGCCTGATATTTCTCAAACGTGGCCATGAATTTCTCGGCAGCTTCCGGTGTGGCGGCGCGTTTTTTAATTTCCAGCTCGGCGCCGGTAACTTCACTGGTTTCGCCGAAGGACAGCGTGGCGCCAATGGCATCCAGTTTGTCAAATGCGTTGCCCACGGTGGGATTTGAGGCCAGACCGCTGGTGGTATCGGATTCTCCGCATTTGGTGCTGACCCATATTTCATTTAAATCGCAGGCTTCACGCTTCAGCTCACTGGCCCAATGCATATATTCCTTGGCTTTCCAGCTGGCCATTTCCACGGTCTTGAATTCGCCATGGCGTTCGATACTGAATCCTGCCACTGGCTTTCCAGTCTTGGCGATGCCTTCGACAATCAGGTTGGTCCATTGCGGTTCGATACCGATCACAACACAGGCGGCCACATTGGGATTGGCACCGGTGCCGATAAGGGTTCGAAAAAACAACTCCAGGTCCTCTCCGAACTGCAGGCGTCCGTAGGCATGGGGGATAGCCTTGCAGCCCTTGACGCTGAAGGCCACCTTTTCACTGGCAGAATTGCTCAGGTCATCCAAGGGTAGAATGAGCACATGATTACGGATACCGACACGACCATTTTCCCGACGATACGCCATTACTTTGTGGTTGTTCATCTTTACCACCTCCTCGTTTTCAGATTGTGAATGTGCACATGCTCGCCGGTTTTAATATCGGCCACTACGCGGCCGATATCATGGCCGTATTTGATCACCGCGTCTTCGACTTTCAACTCCGTCAGGGCGATTTTATGCCCAAGGGGAATCTCCTGGACAGCTTTCATGTCGATCTTTTCCTGGGTGTCCATGAACAGACCCTGAGCATTTTCACCGGCCTTGATGTCGACGGTGGCTACACCGACGTTGTCGGCTTTTTCATGAACCAAAAATTGAATCATTGTAACTTTCCTTCCTGTTTGCTGGTTATAATTGAACATGCCCGCCTATTTTAAGCGGGCTACACTGGGTAAAAATAAGTCGTGTTGGCATTGGGAACCACGGCGATACGCGGCGGGGTACTGAAAGCCTCCAGCCATTCATTAACAATCACGGTCGGTTCGGCAGCGCGCAGATGGCACTTTCTCAACACCCCGGGGTCCAGGTCCGAAGCAATGGCCACATCAAAATCGGCCAGAGTGCGGCCGAATAGATACGCCTTGTGAGCGCCCATTTGGAATCCTGTTTTTTTAAAATCGCGCAACACATCCTCCGGCGTTGTAAATTGGGAGACGTAATCAAAATAGATGTCATCGCCAACCCCCTGAGGCGATGCGGCCAGAAGCAAAATATGTCCCCCCGGTCTTAATGCCTGCGAGGCCAGATTCAAACCCTTCTGGGCCTGGTACAGGCAGATATCCTTGGGGTGGCCGCCGCAGGAGGCAATCACGATATCAAACTTTTCATCGATGCCCACACCGTATATTGCCGAGCAGGTTTCAGCCCCAGTTTCAAGTACTTGATGGGGTTTACCGGCAATCATTTGAATCACGTTTTTGTTGGCATCCAGAACAACATTAAGGGCCAAGTGGATGCCGACCATTTCACCGGCTTCGTTCAGATCTTCACGCACTGGATTCCCGGTAATCTTTCCGACCCGGGCCTCCTGGTGAAACATAAAGCTGTGATTGTGTTGGATAGTTTCCGCTGCGGCACACCCGATGACAACGCCTTTGGCGCCGCCGGTGAAACCCACAAACTGATGGGGATCAATCTGTCCAATAACGATCTTGAAGTCGGTTTCGGCAAACTCGGCATTGATCCTGACCGGCGTTTTCCGTGAAGTCAGGCCATAGTCAACCATACGATCCTGTCGGGCGTCATGGGCTATGACGCGGCAACCCTGTGATATGCTGTCAGGTAGGACTTGGGCCTGGGTCTGTTTTTCCAAGGGAGAATGCAGGCCGCCGCCAATGACAATAGTGATTGAATCGGTTGCCAGGTCCGGCAGTGCCTTACGGACCTTTTCCAGAAGCAGAGGCAGTATCGCATGCAAGGGAACCGGTCTGGTTTCATCAGGCACGGCAATTCCAATTGTTTTGGGAGCGGCCTGCTGTAACATTTTCTGAAAAGATTCACACCCCAGGGGATTGGCGAGCGTTTCTTCCAGGCTTTGGGCAATCGATGGCACCGTGGGGCGTGCAGCCGGCTTCAAAATGGTCACATCGGTATGATCGGGAATCTTGATCTGTTTGCGGCCATCGCCGTATCTGAGTTCTATTTCCAAAATCTTTCCCCGGTTCTAAAGTTGTGACCGTCATCTTTGGCAAGTCCAGCAAGGTTTGTGCCAGAAATTGAAATCAATTTAGCATACTGATTTAATTAATATTTTTTTGTATATGGTGATGATTTGGAAAATTTTAGTGCCTAAATTTGGGCACAGTGCCGAATATTGGGCTTGATTTGTTTAATGAATGCCGGTATAGGATAGCAGCCCCATTTTCAATTGATAGATGACAAGGACTCTCTCGCCATGCAATGGAATACTGCTACCCGTTATAAGATATTACTGGAAATCAACAATGCCGTGGTCAATCAGACGTGCCGGGAATCGTTGTTCAAAGCATTGGCCAGCGAGTTACGCAACCATTTCTATTATGACCGCATGTGCATCAATTTATATGATGATAAAGCCAACTCGCTTAGCTATTTCGCGGCAGCCGACGGCATTGAGCCCGGGGGTATTTTATCAAAGAAAAGCAGACCTTTAGCATATGGTACCATTGCCCGCATGGTGGTGCAATCGCGCCAGCCGGCCATTATAGATGATCTGAGTCATTATTCTGATCTCTCTTCCGTAGGTGCCATGATCGAGGCAGGCTTGAATGCCACCATGGCTTTTCCGCTGATTATCCGCAACCGGGTTCTGGGATCAATCCATTTTTCATTTAAAAAGGCACCGGAATTCATTTCCGAACTAACCGAAGTTCTGGCCGATGCTTCCAAACAGGTGGCCATCGCCGTGGACAATATGCTGACCTACACCCGCCTCAAAGAGCTCAATGCCAGCCTGCAACGCCAGAATCAGTATCTTAGGGCCAGCAGCGACGAATACAAGCAGGAAGAATTTTTCTATGCCTCACCGGCCATGGCGGCCATCATGTCCCTGGTAGAAAAGGCGGCCGACTCCGATGCTGCTGTGCTGATCACCGGTGAAACAGGAACGGGCAAGGATTACCTGGCGCGCTACATTCACCAGATGAGCCCTCGCAGAGAACAGCTTTTTATTAAGATCAACTGTCCCGCGCTGGTTTCGACGCTTTTTGAAAGCGAACTTTTCGGTTATGCCAAAGGCGCCTTTACCGGTGCCGAACAGAAACGTATCGGCAGGTTGGAACTGGCCCATGGGGGAACGGTATTTCTGGATGAAATAGCCGAATTGCCCATTGCCATGCAAGCCAAGCTACTGCATGTCCTGCAAGACAAAAAATTTGAACGGGTGGGTGACCATCGCCCCCTGGATGTCGACTTTAGGGTTATTGCGGCCAGCAACAAAAATCTTGAGGAGGAGATCCACAAGGGCAGTTTTCGACAGGATTTGTATTACCGTCTCAATATTTTGGATGTGCGCGTGCCGCCCTTGCGCGGTCGCATTGAGGATATTGCGCTTTTGGTAGAAAAGCTGACTCAGATTCAGGCTAAAAAGACAAACCGGTCAGAACCGATTTACACAGAGGAGGCCATTCGAAAACTATCTAAATACACATGGCCGGGGAATGTGCGTGAGCTTAAGAACCTGGTCAAACAAATGATAATTCTGAGGCCCGGGGAAAAGATCACCAGCAGCGACATCGTCAAATTGCTTGACAGGACTGCTACCGGTATCCGAGGCCATTCAGATAAAATGACAACCCTCGCTGATGTTCAGCGCCAACATATTGTCCAAGCCCTAATCAAATCACGCGGCGTCATTGGTGGCGCCAAGGGCGCGGCCCGCATGCTGGGGCTTCCAAGGTCCACTTTGCAGTACCGCATGAAAACCCTCGGTTTGGAGCCTAATGATTATCAAAAAGAAATGCATCATTAAATCTTTACAGATGACTTTTGGACTCAGAAGCTTAAAACATCATATTTTTAAATGATACTATTATCAATGGCTGGCGGTATGGGAGAACGCGATCCCGGTCCATCGGTCACCGATAAATGCTAACACTCTGACTGATATTGTAGAAGATTACAGGTGCAAATGGCAATCCGATAATCGATGGCGGGTATGAAGATTTGATTAATTCCTATAGGCTGATAGTGGCTAAGATTGTAGGATTAAATCTACAATTGTAGAGTAGGTTGGGAATTCCCCAGATGTTGTGCACATTTTGTACTTCGGCGAAGTTTACATATCGTGCCTTAAGCGCCAATTCTCAATTTTTAGGGATTTGTGATACAAATCCTAAACAAACCATCTTGTGAACTGATTCTCTGATTCCAATCTTCGTTTAAGCCCCTCGAATTTTCGGATTTGTTCCTGATGATCTTTTTTTGGGTTATTGGTCGTAGCCTTTTTTCTGTGACATATTGGATTTGTAAAGGATCGATCAGGTTTTTCAGATAGGCCTGTATTTTAGGAGCGAGTTTTAAAAGTTTCATTATTTAGGTTATTCTTGACCGGTTTACGCCTGTTTTTCGTGCTATTTCAGCTTAACTTTTAACCTCTTTTTTGTTATTCATTTCGGCGTATTTTTCAGCTGTTTTTAATAGTTCTGTTACAGGGGTTGCTTTTCTTCTTGGCCATATTTTTTCTAGCCATATTGGGTTGTAAGGTTTTGGAATCTTAACAGATGAGGTTCAAGTAACGACTGCCTCGGGCAGCCATTTCGACGCGAAAAGGGCCTACAATGATGTATGCCCTTTTCTTGCTCAAGGCCTTGG
>JASFGZ010000354.1:0-5351 GCA_050123495.1 Desulfobacterales bacterium | reverse complement strand
TGTGATTCTCCTTTTACACCACATTTAAAACCGAAAAGCAAGTACGGTCAAAGAGCATTCGGCTTACCGCCTATAATAAATCGACCCTACAGGCCAATCCCGCAGGGCCGATCTACCGTTGAAGGGGTTATGGTCATAATGGAGGTATATGCCAAGTGAAAACCCCTTTAAAGGGAAACAAGAGCAAATTTTATGCCACATTTTAGCTGTTGATTCTACGCGGGGCCGTGATACCGTATCGCTTCATTCGGTTCCAAATCGTGACCCGTGTAACGCCTAAAATTTCAGCTGCCCTGGACTGGTTACCACCGGTCTGTTTGAGCGCATCAATCAGCTGTTTTTTCTTTTTTTCCCCACGGCTTAAGGACGCTTTTTGCATTATTTTCGTATTCTTAGATTCCTGGTAGATATCGGGCGGGAAATGATACGACTGGATCATGGGTTCCTGGCAGGTAACAAACGCGTACTCAAAGGCGCTTTTGAGTTCCCGGATATTTCCCGGCCAGGAATACGTCATCAGCTGCTCCATGGCCTCGGTGGTCATACCTTGAATATTTTTGTCGGTTTTCAGCTGGAGACGGCGAAAAAAAGATTCAGCCAGCAGCGGAATGTCCCCCACGCGTTCCTTCAATGGCGGGACTGTGATCGGTATCACGTTAATCCGGTAAAAGAGATCCTTCCGGAAACCGCCCTGGTCAACCAGCTGCCTGAGATTACGGTTGGTGGCCGTGATGATCCTTACATCAACAGCAATGGCTCTGTTATCCCCCACGCGTTCAATGACTTTTTCTTCCAGCACCCGCAACAGTTTGACTTGGATGCTCAAGGGCAGGTCGCCGATTTCGTCCAGAAAAATATCACCCCCGCGGGCCGCTTCAAATCTGCCCTCGCGGCTCCTCACCGCTCCGGTAAAGGCGCCTTTTACATGTCCGAAAAGTTCACTCTCCAGCAGGGATTCCGTCAAGGCCGCGCAGTTAACTTTGACGAAAGGTTTTCTTTTGCGCCCGCTCATCTTGTGAATGGCACTGGCGACCAATTCTTTTCCGGTCCCGCTCTCTCCAAAGATAATCACCGGAGCATCCGATCGGGCCGCATTGGTGATAAGATCAAAGACCTGCTGCATGGAAGCTGAAGTCCCCAGTAATCCATGGAAACCATTTTCCGATCTAAGCTCCCGCCGAAATGCCGCAATCTGGTTATCTTTTTCAACAATTTCAGTAATGTCTGTAACGGTTTCGACAGCCCCCAGGGCTTTGCCCGCGGAGTCATGGAGAAGCGAAGCATTCTTTAACGCATGAATGTAACTACCGTCTTTTCTCATGATCGTACACTTGTGCATATCCAGCTTGCCTGTTTTAAACAACGCGCACCAGTGATCACCCGACCCTTCAAATGCAATTTCACAGATATTGCAATTTAAAATAGAGCAAGGCTTACCGATCATCTCATCGCTGGTATACCCGGATATTTTTTCAAGGGCCTTATTTGCGGCAACAATGATTCCACTCGAATCTACAATCATGATCCCATCTTGGATTGTGTCGACAACTGTCTTCCAATACTGGTTTAACTCCTGTTCAAGCATCTAAATCACCCCTGTTAAATTTTAACATATGTTAATTTTTATTTTTTAACAATTTAACAGTGGTTTCGCAAGATGTTTTTTGAATTTTATAGTTCAAGGAGTGTATCGCTATTCTATCGGCGTACAGATGCCTAATATATAACCTTATGGAAATATTTAATTTTTAATATTAACCGACTGGTATTTAGTTGAAAAAACGAAAATTTCCCACGTTTGGTATATTGTTTGCTATTAATGCAAGCCTAAAGCACACTCGAGGTGTCTAATTGGAAAAAAGTGCGCAACATACACTGGATCTTCGAGGCGTCATCATTCCTTTTTCACTGCTGAAGGCGAGCCAGGTTTTTAAAATAATAAAGCCCGGTGAGCTGCTGGAAATTTGGTGCAGTGATCCTGATATCCAGGAGGATCTTTTTAAGATATTGCCGCATTCCGCCTGCGAATTGACCTCAATGGAAGCGTTAGAAGAAGATTGTTTTTTTAGAATTCAACTGAGAAAGAGAACCTAAATAAAGAGGCTAAATTATGAAAATTGCAGTGAGCTCATCCGGAAAAGATTTTGATGCCCCGCTTGACCCCCGATTTGGGAGATCAGCCTATTTCATTATGATTGACCCGGAAATCATGGCATTGGAGATCGTGGAAAACCAGCAAAACCTTAATCTGCCCCAAGGGGCGGGTATTCAGGCGGCCAAAACAATTGTCGATAACAAGGCCGATGTTTTAATTACGGGTCATTGTGGACCCAAGGCCTTCAAGGTATTGCGCAGTGCCGGGGTCATCATCGCCATCGGCGCCAAAGGCAGCGTTGCCGATGCCATTCAACAATATTTAAACGGTGAACTGGAAGTCGCCCGAGAAGCCGATGTGGAAGGTCATTGGGTGTAGTCGTAATATTTTGGATTTCGGATTGCGGAATGCGGATTGAGGGTAACAAAGTGGTTGAGAATATGATCTTCAATCTGTGGTTTACAAAAACAATATAAAACTTGAGAAATGGTGGAGAAGACAAATGGTTGAAATTCAGGATAAAATGCCGGATCTCGAACAGAAAAAGGATCCGCAGGCGGAACAGAAGGCGAAAGTTGAATGGTCTCTAGAAAAAATAAAAAATAAATTTATCGTGATGAGCGGCAAAGGCGGAGTGGGCAAAACCAGCACATCGGTCAATCTTTCCATCGTGCTTGCCAACAAGGGTTTCAAAGTCGGTATCATGGATGTTGACCTCCACGGCCCGGATATACCCAGGATGCTGGGATTTGAGGGGATGCTGAATTTAAGCCAAAACCAGAAATTGAATCCCGCCAGTGTCTCTCGAAATTTGAAGGCTGTTTCGATCGAATCCCTTATGCCTAAAAAGGATGATGCAATTATATGGCGCGGACCCCTTAAGTACTCTGCCATTCAACAATTTGTCGGAGATGTGGAGTGGGGTGAATTGGATTTTTTAATTATTGATTCACCCCCCGGGACCGGTGATGAACCCTTGACCGTTGCCCAGACCATTTCAGATGCAAAGGCCATCATCGTTACAACGCCCCAGGAAATCTCGCTAGCCGATGTTCGCAAATCCATCAATTTCTGCAAAGCTGTCAAAATGCCGGTCTTTGGGATTATCGAAAACATGAGCGGATTTGCCTGCCCGCATTGCGGTGAAATGATCGATCTTTTCGGTACCGGTGGCGGAGAGAAAACAGCACAGCAATTCGGGCTGACATTTCTGGGACGAATTCCCTTTGATCCGAATATGGTTGTTTGCGGTGATTCAGGCATATCTTATCAGGAAGCCCATGCGGATTCCAGGGTAACACAGGCCTTTGATGAAATTTCGGAGAAGATGGCTGAACTTGCATAGCATAATTTCGAATTTCCGGTGTTTCCGGATTAGGGGGTTTTTACTATGATTGTCAGCATTGCCAGTGGAAAGGGCGGAACCGGTAAAACGACGGTGGCAACCAACCTGGCGGTAGCGCTCGATTCGGCGGTTCAACTGCTGGATTGTGATGTTGAAGAACCCAACGCCCATCTCTTTATAAATCCTTCCTTTGAGGAAACGGAAACTGTTTTTATGCCGGTTCCTGAAGTCGACGAAGAAAAGTGCACCTACTGCGGAAAATGTGGTGAAATTTGTCAGTTTAAAGCCATTGCGGTGGTCAATGAAAATGTATTGGTTTTTGAAGAACTCTGTCATAGCTGCGGTGGGTGCTGGGAAGTCTGCCCGGAAGGTGCCATCACGCAAAGTGGTCGCGAAATCGGTGTCATTCAAAAAGGCCACAGCAACGGCATTGATTTCATTCACGGCAAGTTGCGGGTAGGTGAAGCCATGTCACCGCCCTTGATTAAAAAAGTTCGCTCCTTTGAAAGCTCAGATAAGCTTACCATAATTGATGCGCCGCCCGGGACCTCATGCCCGGTTATTGCATCCATGAAAGATAGCGACTTTGTGCTGCTGGTTACCGAGCCGACACCGTTTGGACTGTATGATTTAAAGCTGGCCGTCGGCGCGGTTAAAATACTCGATATTCCCTGCGGATTGGTCATTAACCGTTCTGATCTGGGGGATGATAAAGTTAAAGAATATGCCGATCAGGAAAATTTACCGATTCTTTTGGAAATACCCTTTGATCGACAGCTTGCCGAGGCTTATTCAAGAGGGGAAATGCTCGTCGACGTAATTCCTGATTGGAAGGAAAAATTTTTAGAACTCTATGATGCCATTAAGGGATTGGTCAACGGTCATATTGTCGAGCAGCGTTTATGAAAGAATTAATCGTCATCAG
Source organism: Desulfobacterales bacterium (assembly GCA_050123495.1). Lineage (GTDB taxonomy): Bacteria > Desulfobacterota > Desulfobacteria > Desulfobacterales > JAHEIW01 > JAHEIW01. Next base: position 986 of record JASFGZ010000354.1, on the reverse strand, counting down.
CGGTAAAGGCGGAACCGGTAAAACCAGTTTAATGGCAGCGTTCGCCTCATTGGCTAAAAACAAGGTTCTTTGCGATGCCGATGTGGATGCAGCCGATCTTCATCTGATCATGGATCCCGCAGTCAGAAAACGGCATGATTTCCAATCGGGCCATACGGCGGTTATCGATCAAGACAAATGTACCGCTTGCGGGGTATGTCTTGATCTGTGCCGCTGGGATGCCATCAGTAATGATTTTGAAGTCAACCCCATAGCGTGCGAAGGCTGCGGTGTTTGTGTTCATTTTTGCCCTGAAAAGGTGATCGATTTTCCGGAAAACACCTGCGGAGAGTGGTATATTTCAGATACCCGTTTAGGTCCGATGGTGCATGCCCGGCTGGGCATTGCAGAGGAAAATTCCGGCAAGCTGGTCACCCTGGTGCGCCAGGAAGCCCGCAAACTGGGCGAAGAAAGAAATCTGGAGCTGATTCTGAGCGATGGCCCGCCCGGGGTGGGTTGCCCGGTAATTGCCGCGATCGGCGGTGCCAGCGCCGTGCTCATCGTCACCGAACCCACGGTTTCCGGCCAACACGATATGGTGCGGGTAGCGCAGCTGGCCGACCATTTTAGAGTGCCGGCCATGATTTGTGTGAATAAGTTTGATCTTAATTTAGAGCGAACCCGGGATATTGAAAACTTTGCCGAAGAAAAGGGCTTGTCCTGTTTAGGTCGAATCCCTTTTGATCCGATTTTTACCAAGGCGATGCTCCGGGCCCAAACGATTTTTGAATACAATACCGAATCAAAAGTGGGGCAGGCGATCAAGGAAATTTGGCGCAGGCTTGCAGATCGGATGGCGCTGTAAACTCGGATTGATTTGATTGGGTGTTTTCAAACCGGGTGCTTTGCACCCGGTTCCACCCGCACCGATTAAGGCACTGCCGTGCCTTTGTATTTTCCCGCCTATGGCGGTAAAATCCAAGCCACCCGCTCCGCGGGTGGTCGGT
>JASFGZ010000353.1:0-5366 GCA_050123495.1 Desulfobacterales bacterium | reverse complement strand
GGTCATGACCTGGTTGTCTTCGGGTCGGTAAATCCAAAGCTTATCCGCATCGGTGATAATGATCTGTCGCTCCGGTTTTTCATATTCCCAGCGCATCATGCCGGGGTATTTTATGTAAACCTTTCCGGTAGCCAAATCCGTAATTTCCATGGCCTTGATGGTGGATTTTTGAATAAAATCTGCTGAAAATTTTGAATCCGCATACTTATTTTCGACTCGATCCAAGATATGGTCCACCGTAAGGTTGCTACTCTCGGTTGCGGCCCCCAAATCCTGCAACCCGCCTAAGAGAACGAGCATTAGGACTCCGAACACAGCAGTTAAATAGAGTCCAAAGATTCCATTTGTAGACTTCATCATTCATCCTTAAGTTAAACTTCTATGAATTTAAAAATCAATCTTAATTTTTGGCCGCAATGAACTTTTATCATATCAGCACCATCTCATAATCCCAAACCCATTATTCCAAGATTCCAAGATTCCAATAGAATTGAAACCCCTATCCCAATTCTTTGATCAGTTTGTCGATATCTTCCTTACTCTCCAGGCGAATGGATTGCTCAGCGGCTGGCATCAAATCAAAAAAATCGGTTTTTCCAAAAACGGCCAGGCTGATTCGATCAATCATCTGTATTTTTTTGCGTGCATCGGCCGTATCGACATAGGGAACGCGTTTGCCTCTCAGTAAGAGGGTCTCCACATTATGTTTTTTTAACTGGATATCTAAATTTTTGGCTTTTTGCAAACTCAGGAAATAGAATTTTTTTTTGGCCATCAGCGCCTGGAACATATCCAACCCGTCTCGGCGCTCTTCTAAAAAGCGTAAAATTAAATCGAGATAATCCAAATATTCATCGCTATCAATTTGTAGCTTTTCAAAAAACGCTTGCAGGAATAATATCTTATTTTGTGAAATAATTGGCCGTGTGTTTCGGAGCCGGACTCGGCATCGGGTCTGCAAAGCTAGCGGGACATGTTCGGCGATGGAAGCACTTAGTTTGGGATTCAAATTCCTCAATAGATTGAGGTGCGCAATAAACTGCGCCACGTTAAAAGGGGTGGCCTCCATCAACAATGTGCCCCTGTCATCCGGGAAGCGGATGCGGGTTTGAATGGGTTTGGCACACACCATTTCCTGGATATCTTTTTCATCCTGCTTCTGAAGCTGGGTATCTCCCAGTATTTCTTCCAATTGCAGTTGTATGGATTCATCGGGGAAAAAGAAAAGCTCTATTAGTGAATCTGTTTCACAGCTGGATTGATCTTTAAGCAGTTCTTCAAGTTCGCCGATGGAGGGATTTGAAAAGGTTGATTCGATATAGTGCAGCGTATCTGCATTCAGCATCAATCCGCTTTGCAGAATCCCAGTAATCTTGTCGGCCACCTGTTTATTTATATTTTCCGATTTCATAATAATTAATTTTTAAATACACATAAAACCCTTTAGATTTTGTTTGAGGGCTCCCGCAACATGCGGGATTTCACATCTAGATTTAATATATTAAAGTGTTCAAAAGGCGTGATTCGTTTCAAAAGCGGAGCGTACACGTTAGTACGTGAGCATTTTGTAACGGATCACAACACAGCCATCGAGCAAAATATGAAGGGTTTTATATGTATTTTGACATTTTCATCATTAAATCATGTTTCTGCAAGCCCCCCGGCATGCTCTCTCGCATCTGGCCGTTATCAAAAATAAACAAAAAGGGCACACTCATGATATTGTATTTAGAGGCCAGCATGGGGTTCGCATCAACGTTTATCTTGCCCACCCGGACTTTGCCCCTGGCATTGGCGGCAAATTCATCGATGATCGGCGTTACCGAGCCACAGCTCGGACACCAGGGAGCCCAGGCAAACAATAACACCGGCAGAGGAGATTTTAATACCTTGACGTCAAAGTTGGTATCGGTGACCATAACAGGCTGCGGCTCCAACAGCTCCTCGGTTTTAAGTAAAGCGCCGCACTTGCCGCATTTACCACCGGCGTCGAGCTTGTCTGCTGGAATTTTATTTTTGGTCCCGCATTCCGTACAGCGCATCTGGATTGCCTCACCCGGGGCTTCTTTCCTTTGGTCTGCCGTTAGAAGGGTATGGCATTTCCCGCATTTGGCGGCGACGCCGATTTTGTCTGCAGGTATCTTGTTGGCAGCCCCGCACTCAGGGCAACGGATAATATGGTTGCTCATCAAAACCTCCCATACTGACTTATATCGAGAAAAATTTTCTATATAATAACGACTCTGATGGTCAAGTAAAGGTCGACTCCAGATTTCGGATCTATTATTAACCGCCGACGCACGCAGACTGACGCAGACCTTTTCCTATGACGACCCGTCAGAGGAAAAACTGTCATCGCTACGCGAAAAAAAGGTCCTTTAATAAATCTCAAACCGCCATCCAATACCCCATACCTAATACCCAATCTCGAATCCACAATACCCAACTACGGCATCACCCCGTAGGCCTTCAGTTTTTTGTGCAGGGTTTTGCGGGTTATGCCCAGCCGTCGTGCGGCTTCACTTTTATTACCGCCGGCGGCCTCCAGGGTATTTAAAATGGCGGTTTTTTCAATATCTTCTAATGGCATATCACCGTTCATGAAAAACTCGGCTGAATTGTCTGCGTCCGGGTCGTCTGGCAACAACGAATCTTTCATAAACGGAAAGTCCTCAACGCCCAGATAATTCGATCGCCCCAGAACAACCCCTCGCTCGACGGCATTCATTAATTCCCGAACATTTCCCGGCCAGTCATGGCGGATCAGATTGTCCATGGCTTTGGGTGTAAAGCCCTTTATTTCCTTACGGTTTTTCTCAGTGAAGATTTCAAGAAAATGCTGGGCCAGCAACGGTATATCTTCCTTTCTTTGCGATAGCGGCGGAACCTGGAGCTCGACCACGTTGAGTCTGTAATAGAGATCTTCACGGAAGGCACCTTCGTTTATTTGTTCCACAAGGTTTTTGTTGGTGGCGGCAATGACGCGTACATCCACCTGGATGGTGGTTTCGCCGCCCACACGGTTAAACTCCCGTTCCTGTAGGGCCCGCAGCAATTTTACCTGCATCATCAAAGACATTTCACTGACTTCATCGAGGAACAATGTGCCCCCGTGAGCCTGGGAAAAGCGCCCCTCTTTGCGGCGGTCTGCGCCGGTAAAAGCACCTTTTTCATGGCCGAACAGTTCTGATTCTAAAAGCGTTTCCGTAATGGCCGCACAATTGATCTTCACAAAGGGGCCGCCTTTTCGGAGACTGTTAAAATGAATGGCGCCGGCAATCAGTTCTTTACCGGTGCCGGATTCTCCCGAGATTAAAACCGTGGCTTCAGACGGAGCAACCTGGGCTACCGTTTCTAGAAGCCTTAACATGCTCGGGCTTTTTCCGATGATGTTCTGGCTGTCAAATTGTTGTCCCAGGCTTTCCCGCAGCAGGCGGTTTTCTTTCTTGAGCCGGGTATGCTCCATGGCCCTTTCAAGCGTCAACCGCATCTTATCGAAATCAAGCGGTTTGGTGAGGTAATCATGGGCACCCTGTTTTAAAGCTGCCACCGCAGTTTCAACCGATGAGTAAGCGGTCATGATGATCACGGGAATTGCGGGATTATAGGATTTGATGGTTTCAAGTGCTTCGAGACCTGAAACCCTGACCATGCGCACATCCATTAAGACCAGGTCGAAGGAGGTTTCTTTTACTTTTTCGAGGGCTGTAGAACCGTCATCTGCTTCCGAAACTGCATATCCCCATCCGCTGATGAGCGTGTTGAGCATGGTTCGGTGGGCATGGTCGTCGTCGACTACCAGAACGGTACTTTTTTCAATCATGGTTTTTGCTTTCTTTTGAATTGGGCAAAGCAACGGTAAAAGTGGTTCCCTTTTCCGGGTCGCTTTCCACGGTTATTTTGCCACCCAATGCTTCTACAATATTGTGAGCCACCGCCAATCCCAAACCGGTACCGGTCGACTTTGTAGTAAAATAGGGGTCAAATATTTTAGAAAGATGATCCGGGCTGATCCCGCAACCCGTATCTGAAATTTTGATGTAGATTTCGCTGTCATCGCCGTCCGATGAGAGCGCCACTTTTAACTCGCCACCCGTTTCCATGGAATCAATGGCATTCAAGTATAAATTTAAAAGAATCTGATTGATGCGGTCAGGATCGCCCCACGCTGCGTCCACTCCGGCAGCATGCTGGGTGTGGACTGAAATGCCTTTGGTGGCTGCGCGGTCCTCGATCAGTTTGAGGGAGTCTTTGAGCAGGGCCAGCAGCGATATCCGTTGCTTCTTTACAGAGATGGGTCTGGCAAATTCAAGGAGCTGTCCGACGACCCGGTTGAGGCGATCGACTTCCTGGATCATGATATTGGCGGTCTGTTGGTCATCCGTTCTGTCGGGATATCTTTCTTTAAAATAGGTGGCAAATCCTTTGATAGAGCTTAAGGGATTGCGGATTTCATGGGCGACTCCGGCTGCCAGTCTGCCCACTGATGCGAGACGCTGGCTTCTGGCGACTTCTCTCCGAAGTGCCCGCACTTCGGTTAAGTCTTTGAACAACAGGACATTGCCCAGGAAAACACCATTTTCATCTTTAAGACTGCTGGCCGCAATTTCCAGGGGAACCCTTTTTCCTTCAGCAGTTTTGCATTCGATTTCCTTTTCGATGACATCGCCCTGGCTTATGGAATGATTGATCTCATCTATCAGTTCAGAAGGAATTATCCGGCCCGCTACCTGTCCGATGACATCCGGGGCGGAAAGCCGCAGGATGGACTCGGCACCATTATTGAAAGCTGCAATTTTGCCCTGATTGTCCAGCGCTAACAAACCGATGGGCACATTCTCCACGACATTATCTGAAAAGGCCTTTATCCTGGACAGTGACGCCCGCGTGGAGCGATAGCTTTGGACCAGAAACAGCAGCGTGAAACCGGCAAATCCCACCAGCAACAGGATGACCCCCATGATGACGGCGTGCCGCACATCTGCCCTATGGGCTTCTTCAATGGGACTCATGTCCAGCCCTACGAATATAATCTGTGGCACTTCCGAGAAATTTTCATTTTCCTGCCAGCGAGGTTGAGATCTACGGCCCATCGTCTGCATGTGGCGCCGCATCATCCCCATCCCTCTAGGAGGACCGGATGGAATGAATTTTCGATAAACCTCAAAGACGTTTTTACCATCGGGCTGGGTAATCCGGCGCCATTGAAGGGCTTTGGAGCTCGATATTTTTTTAAGATTCAACTGAGCGCCATGGATACGACCAATCTGCTCGGGATTACTGTGGGCGAGGGCTTTTCCGGTTTCATCGGCCACCAGAAGATGAACGATATCCGGTTGCTGGGCGGTCTCAGAAAGAAGTTGTTG
>JASFGZ010000352.1:0-5380 GCA_050123495.1 Desulfobacterales bacterium | reverse complement strand
TTTAAACCGAACCAATTGAACAAATTAACCCAATCAAACCAATAAAACGATACAACAATCAGCCTCTATGGTTGCCAGAAACCCAGAACCTATGAGCCATGAGCTATCAGCTATGAGCTGATCCAGCTTGCTTTTTCTTGCCAATATCCCAGGCCCGTCCAACGACATCTCCAAGTCTCTGGTATTGCCTGGCACTGGTTATGTATATTAATGCATCAATCTTGGCCGGGTCCGCCTGATCATCGGTCAAGCAATCAGCATCAATGTAGGTTTCCATGATCTCACCAACAAACAGGACATGACTGCCAAGATCCAGCGAATGGATAACACTGCATTCAAGATTAACGGGGCACTCTTGAATCAGCGGGGCCGTATTCAATTTGCCGTAGTCTACCTGGAAAATTTCTGATTTATCGATTTTATGACCGGAATAGATACCGCAATAGTCCACTTTTTCGGCCATGCCAGCTGAGGGTATATTTATGGAAAATGTGTTGTTTGCTGAAATGCCTTCAAACGTGAATCTGGCCGGCCGTATCGCGACCGAAATCGCCGGCGGCGTTGAAGCGGCAATCCCGCACCAGGCGGCGGTCATAAAGTTCGGTTTTCCTTTCACCTGCGCACCGACCAAAACAGCCGGCATGGGATAGAGCAACGTCTGGGGACCAATGGCTTTTTTCATAGAATAGCTCCTTTTTTCAGATTTTAGGTGTCGGATGTAAAGGCCTCTATTTACTGGTTTCTGGCAACCGCAAAGGGTTGCTTGTTATATTCGTTTTATTGGTTTGATTGGTTTAATTTGTTCAATTGGTTCGGTTTAAATAAACCCATTCAACCCATAAAACGAATGAAACTAATCGAACAAATCATTTTAGAAAACCTCTGAACCTTGAACCTTTGAACCCAGAACCTAATTTTAAATAAAAGCTGATATGCCCGTGATCTCCTGCCCCAGTACCAGCGTGTGCATACTGTCCGTTCCCTCCAGCGCGCTTATGGCTTCCAGATCACATAAATGCCGAATAACCTGGTGATCTGCCAGGATACCACGTGCGCCGAGAATATCACGTGCCATGCGGGCAATTTTAATTGCTTCCCGCACATTATTCATTTTAGCAAGGGATATTTGAGCGGGTCGGGCTTTATTTTCGTCCAAAAGCCGTCCAAGATGATAATTGATCAATTGCGCCTTGGTGATTTCAACCATTATACGGACCAGACGATCTTGAACAAGCTGATAGCCGCCAATCGGTCGATCGAATACATTCCGGTCGAGTGAAAACGCTTTGGCGGCCTGATAACACGAAAGTGCAGAGCCAACCGCTCCGCAGGCCACTCCATATCTGGCAAAATTGAGACATTCAAAAATAGATTTGAGCCCGCTGGCACCGGGTAAAATGTTGCTCTCATCAATCGTGCAATCTTTGAGATCGATCAGCGCGGTGGGCGATGTTCGATAGGAAAACTTGCGCTGAATGGGTGTGGCACGGAATCCCGGGGTATCGGTTTCCACCACAAAGCCCCTGATCTCATCATCCAATTTTGCCCAGATTATGGCCAGCTTTGCGATCGGACCATTGGTTATCCACATTTTTTGGCCATTCAGAACAAAACTTCCCTTTTTCAGTTCGGCCCGGGTCTCCATGCCTCCGGGATTCGACCCAAATCCCGGCTCTGACAAGCCAAAACAGCCAATAACGTTTCCGCTCGCCATCTCCGGCAGCCATTTCTGTCGCTGTTCCTCCGATCCAAATTTGTAAATGGGATACATTACCAAAGAATTCTGAACTGAAAACATTGCTCTTAGACCGCTGTCACAGCGGCTTAACTCCTGACAGACAAGGCCGTATATGCTATGGCTTTTTTCACGGCCACCGTAACCCTCCAGATGCACCCCAAAAAGTCCCAGCTCTGCAAGCCGTGGGATCAGCTTCATAGGAAAGGTGCCCCTGTCAAAATGCTCAGCAATGACAGGCATACATTCCTGATTCACAAATAATCTAACACGATCTCTGATCGTTTTCTCCTCACTGTTGAGCAGATCGTCCAACTGGTAAAAATCAACAACATTGTCCATAACCATAAATTTTCTCCGGTTGAGTCGTTTTCTGTATTACCTGGATCTTGCCCCGCTTCGCGGGATGAAGCATCTAATTTTATGATACAAAGGGGCTCCTCATGAAAATTAATGAGAAGTTGAGATTATATTTAATCGATCAAAATTTATATCACGCTCAATAGAAACAATTATTCTATCATAAGTATCTGGAAGACAAAGAGCAACCATTCTTATACCGGCACAAATCCTTTCTTGTTTTTAATATATAGTATGGTTACCTTATCCCTGATATATCAAGGGATGCAAAGAAAGCAAACGATCGGAGGAAACCATGCGGCTGCGCCAATTGGGACAATCAGATATACACCTATCACCCATTATCATGGGCTTATGGCAGGCCGGTAAAGAAATGTGGGTGGGAATCGATGATAAGCGAACGGCCAAGGCAATACGGGCCGCGTTCGAGGCGGGCATCACCACTTTCGATACGGCAGAAGCTTATGGAAAAGGACATTCAGAGCAAATACTCGCATCGGCGATATCTGACAAACGCGATAAGGCAATTTATGCAACAAAGGTCTTCGCCAACCATTTAAAATTCGATCAGGTTCTAAAAGCCTGCGATCGCTCGCTTAAAAATCTGCAAACGGAATATATCGATCTCTATCAAATCCACTGGCCTTCAGGTTCATTCGGTTTTGATGAAGTGCCGATCGGTGAAACGATGGGCGCTCTCAATGAGCTCAAGGAGCAAGGAAAAATTCGTGCGATTGGCGTATCCAATTTTTCACGCCCCCAATTACAGGAAGCAATTCAATATGGGCAGATTGATAGTCTTCAGCCTCCTTATTCTCTATTCTGGCGCCAGGTAGAAAAAGATACCATGTCTTTCTGTGCCGAAAATAAGATTACAATTCTGGCATACGCGCCCATGGCGCAGGGGCTTTTAACAGGAAAATTCGGGCCGGATCACACTTTTGCGAAAGGCGACATTCGTGAAAAGAACAAGCTCTTGCAGCCGGATACATATGCACGGGTACAGGAAGCGCTTACAAAACTGCTCCCGATTGCGAACAGCAAAGGTATTACCCTGGGCCAACTGGCCTTGAGCTGGGTCATTTCTCACCCCAACGCATGTGCAATTGCCGGCGCTCGCAACGCCAATCAGGCAAGTGAAAATGCCAAAGCAGGTTCAATAGCGCTATCCAATGAAGAGCTGTCCGAAATGAACGAGATCGGCCGTGGCGTTACGGATTACCTGGATGAAGATCCAGTCATGTGGAATCTATAGCAGCTAGAAGGTTACCATCCAAATTAGAATTGAAACGGCTGGGCGATCATCATCTGGACACCGACGCCTTCATCGGAATAGGCCGTGTCGATGCGGATCACGATGCCTTGCGCCAAGGCCCGGATTCCCAGGCCGGCATCCCATTTCATGTCGGAGTGCAGCCGCGAAAAACTCCACTCGGGGGCCACACGCCCGACTTTCCCGTAAACGTATCCTGCAGCGAATCCGAAACTTTCGTTGTAAAAGGCGTACGGCAGCTTGAGAGTTTGTGGTGAAAATTCGCCATCCGGTCCAATCCGAACACCCTGGGCAAAAGAGATCTGTACCGGCAAGAAAAAAAGGAAAATCAGCAGAGTAGCCCGCCACTTTTTCATCATATTCTCCATAAATCGGCTATCAAAATCATTTACATCCATCGTTGTCACAAGCGTCCAAAGATTCAAATTCAGCGCTCAGAATTATCGCAACTGTTCACTGGGCAACCGGTGAAATCGAAAGGGGCGTCTTGCGCTATTGGCGCCAAAAAAGCATTTTGGGCCAACGTAAGATAGACACCCCTCACCCCACCATGCTGTTTTCGATGCCTGCGTGCGTGTTCTTCTGACCAGAAGAAGACGGACTTGCGTCAGAAGCGCTCGACGATGCTCGGTGCCTTGAGCTGGGTAAAATCGACCGTCGGCACGAAAAAAATCGGGTCACTGCCGGGGGGGGCAATCGTGAAACTAAGATCGTGGCGCATGGTAAAACGTATCGGTTTTTTGCAACAGGCACACGCCGACTCAATGTCAAATGAAAGTGGTTCATTTCGCAATTTCCCTTGCACGAAGGGAGTCGCCACGGCATCGGTTCCTCAGGCTGCCCAAAAGCGCTCACCGCTTGAAAAAACCAACTTGTGAGGGGTCGGTTCGGCTGTTACCGGATAGGCCCACACGATGTCTTGCCCCCCGGATCGGAACAGGAAAATCAGGCGCTTCTCCAGCTCATCCAGGATTTGGATTACCCGGGCCTTATCCAGTTTCAAACGGTCTGCAATGTAATCGGGCGGCATGGGTCTGGCAAGGCTCGGTAGTTTTTAAACCACGAAGCGGTGTACGCGCCGTTGCGCGTTGTCCAGCCCGCCCAGAACCCTTTTGGTCTTTTTTGCTTCGCGCTGCAGAATCCGCGTAAACAGAAACCATGGGATCGGTATCATTCGGCGTTTGAATCCCAACAGAACTTTACGCATGGCCCCCATTCCCTTTCCTTCGTAATCGTGGTAACCACGTGCCAACGTCACGTGCATATGACCTGTAGTCATCACCAAAGCGTTTCAGCAACAATCTCTCTTCGTATCGTGATAAGTAATACAGAAACACCGTTGTGCAAAGCAAGATTGCTCCTGCCGCCAACGACATGTTTGGCATAAAAAAGCCTAAATACAACGGTTAAATTGAAATAGGCTGCAAATTTTTTGAATGTGCTTATGAAAGGTGCAATCTAAGAAGATGTTATAGAGAGTCTTGTTTGAATGTCTTTACAACAATCAGTCCGGTCACGGATCTTGAATATCTCGCTTGATGCTAAATTAGATATAGAATAAATAATAATAGATCGATTCCTTCGACTATTGCAAGATGTTGTGAAAAGTCCCACCAACAGTATCAATTCAAGATTGTCTTTCCATTGCATATCCATCGCATCACACCAACCGAGCATAATATAATATCTCCTTAGGTGCCCTTTAATTTTTAAGAAAAAAAATATTGTAATTTTTTTTTAATAATATTTTTTTTTCTTGACATATTTATTTTATAGATATAATTGATCAAAAAAATATTCCTATTAAAAAACAGCAGTCGTATGGATAAAACAAATTTTGATACATTGGATAATAAAATCATTCGCCTGTTAACAGACGACGGGCGAATGCCGATCGGTGAAATGTCAAAGCGCCTTGAGGTAACCGCCCCGACCGTACGTAACCGGATTAAAGATCTCGAGAAAAACGGTATATTTAAAGTTTCAGGTCTGATTGATCCAAACCAACATTC
>JASFGZ010000351.1:0-5383 GCA_050123495.1 Desulfobacterales bacterium | reverse complement strand
CTTTTTGCGGGTCGCCAAGAACGCGCATCATTGGTATGTGTCTTGCATTCCTATCCGAGCGGATGCTGGGCAGCCTCTGAAGAACGTTGTTCTTTATCGGAAGCGTGATTTTGCATTCAATTTTTTTACCGAAAGTTTGAGACAAGGAGTTTGTCAATGAGTGGATCGATTTACATGGCCGCAACCGGTGCTCTGGCATACGAGCGGCGATTGCAGATTCTTTCCAACAACCTGGCCAATGTCAATACCGTAGGCTTTAAAAAAGATAGAGGCCGTTTTAAGGCTTTTGAATTGTCTGAAGCTGCCATCAACAAAAAATTGCCGGCGAGTTGGAACAAATCTCAGGCGCCTGCGTTTTGGATGCAATTTAGCTCATATACCGATTTTTCATCGGGTGAAAAGAAAAAAACCGGTAATCCGTTTGACCTGGCCTTAACCGGCAGAGGATTTTTCTGTGTCAGGACACCGGATGGTGTTCGCTATACGCGCAGAGGAGACTTCACAGTTAATTCAGACGAGATCCTGGTTACCCAGGAAGGCTGGCCGGTCCTGGGGCAGGGTGGAGAGATTCAGATAAAACTGGCAAAACCATCCCATGACAAGCGCGAATTTTCGGTGTCCGAGGACGGTTTTGTGACGGTCGATGGATCTCAAGTCGATCGACTCCGCATTGTTGATTTTACAAACGCTTCCGGGCTCGAAAAAGCCGGCCATAATTTTTATCGTGCTGTAAATCCGCGAACACTCGAGGACATGAATGAAGATATTAGAGTCACCCAGGGATTTCTTGAACTTTCAAATGTTGATGTTGTCAGAATGATGACCGAGATGATCGAGGTATTACGCGGATATGAGTCTTATCAAAAGACCATGCGATCCATTGATGAAATGAACGCCAAGCTGATTAACGATGTCGGCAGTTCAGCCTAATGGAAAGTTATTGGTTATTCGTTATTTGTTATTTGATTTAGAAAATGTTGCATTTGACGGTGATGGAAAACAACGAATAACAATTAACTATTAACAAATAACCGTCAAATAACAGGAGGTAAAATGATACGCAGTTTGTGGACTTCAGCCACCGGGATGCAGGCCCAAGAGCTCAACATTGACGTGATTTCAAACAATCTTGCAAACGTGAATACATCCGGTTTTAAAAAAAGTCGAGCTGAATTTCAGGATTTATTATACGAAAGCATGCGACCGGCCGGGGCCGCCTCATCGCAAGATACGATTGTCCCTACCGGAATTCAATTGGGGCATGGCACGCGTCCTGCGGCAGTTCAAAAGCTTTTTACCCAGGGAGATTTTCAGAATACCCAAAATGAACTCGACTGGGCCATCGAAGGCGATGGATTTTTCCAAATAGAAATACCGAATGGGGAAACAGCCTACAGTCGTTCTGGAGAATTCAAACTGGATGCCGACGGTCGCATTGTCAATCCGGACGGCTTCCCGTTGGTGCCGGAAATGACGATTCCAACCGAAACGATTTCCATTGCCGTGGGAATGGATGGGACGGTGTCTGTTATCCAGGCCGGTGACGCCACTCCGACCGAAATCGGCACGATTCAATTGGCCCGGTTTATAAATCCTGCCGGACTAAGGAGCTTAGGCAAAAACCTGTATGTTCCCACCGAAGCATCCGGAAATGAAATCACCGGTACCGCTGCAGAAAACGGTTTTGGTACGATCGCCCAGGGGTTTTTGGAAATGTCCAATGTGAGTGTCGTCGATGAAATGGTGAGTATGATTACAGCGCAACGGGCCTATGAGACCAACAGTAAGGTCGTCCAGACCGCTGATGACATGCTACAAATGGCAAATAATCTTAAACGGTAACAGATCAAAATGAATGCCTCTATCTTAACATTTAAAAAATCGGAATGGTTGGGTTTTGGGTTGCTCATTTTATTGATAATCGCGCCTATTTTGTTGGTTGCCGCTGCGCCTGCGGTTGCAGAAATAACCACGATTCGGGTTCGGGATCAGGTAGAAATTGACGATGACGAGGTTTTATTAGGTCAGATTGCATCCATTGAAAGCAGCGATACCCAATTTGTTCAACGGCTAAAGCACATCGTAATTGGAAAAGCACCCTTGCCGGGCAGGACACGTCAATACGAACAACGGCATCTTAAGATGCGTTTAAAGCAACATCATGTTGATTTGGGTGCCATTCACTTAGAGGGTTCCCGGTATGTTAAAATTTTGCGCAGCCATATCGAAATCGATAAACACCAAATAAAAAAAATTATTTCTGACTTTATTACCCAAAACAACCTCGAGCAGAATAAATCGGTGCGAATCAAAGAGATTCATGTTTTTGAAAGGGTGGTTTTGCCCAAAGGTCGCATTGCTTATAAAGTGAGGGCACCGAGTATGCAACAGCTGAAGGGGACCTGTTCGATCGCTATCGATTTTAGTGTTAACGGACATTTTGAAAAGAAAGTGCGGGCAACGGCCATCGTTGAAGTATGGGGACCCGTGGTGGTGACGCGCAGACCGCTGGGCAGATATAAGCCGATTACCGAAGATGATATTATGCTGCAAACGATGGATCTGACCAATTTATCTGCCAATGTCGTTAGCGATCCGGAAGCGGTGTTAGGCAAGCGTACCAAAAGAGCCATCGGGGCGCAAACCCCTTTAAGGGCGGACAGTATCGAACTGCCGCCGTTGGTAAAACGCGGAGATCTGGTGGTGATCATCGCCGAATCGAAAGGGTTGAAGATTACAACCCGCGGCGTGGTTAAGAAAAAAGGGCGCCTGGGCGATCGAATTCCGGTCGTCAATGTGGACTCTAAAAAAGTGCTTTATGCCCGTGTGATCGATTCCAACACGGTACAGGTGGATTTTTAAAATTGCTCATTTTTAATAGATAAGGAAAACCAATGATGCCAAAACGCAGCCTTTATATAGTCGAATTTAGTATCGCCGCCCTCATATTTATCAACCTTGCAGGTTGTGCGGCTATCGAGCGGACAGCGCCGCCGGTGGCAGAAAAAATGCGGCTAAAAGAAAGGATTGAAATTGAAAAGCCGCCTTTACCGGCAGTTGAATCCAATGGATCTCTTTATAATGCGCGCAGCAACTTTAATGGCTTTTTCATTGATACCAAGGCCCGCTCAGTGGGCGATATTGTTACGGTTAATATTTCAGAGTCTGCCAGTGCCACCAATTCGGCGGACACGCAAACCGGTCGGACGTCCAGTCTGGAAGCCGGCATCGATACGCTATTTGGGACCGAAGATTGGTACCGCGACGAAGTTCTGGATCGGATCCCGACTAAATTGCCGAAACCCGATCCATTCGGGAATCCATCGGTCAAAGGCAGCATGACCAGCGATTTTGATGGCTCGGGGAGCACATCACGCAGTGGTGATCTCAGTGCGTTTATCACGTGCCGCGTCACCCAGGTATTGCCGAACGGAAATCTGAAAATTGTCGGTTCACGTGAAGTCTTGGTCAACCATGAAACCCAGATGATTATTTTGTCAGGGGTCATTCGACCCCGGGATATCAGTGATGATAACGTTATTCTGTCTACTTTTGTTTCCGATGCAAAAATCGCATATAGCGGCAGCGGAATCATCAATGACCGTCAGCGCCCCGGTTGGCTGGCGAATTTGTTAAATTCAGTCTGGCCTTTCTAAATTGATTAAGTGAAGGAAAATAAATAATGAATAGACCTGCTCATATGCCAATTGTCCGCCGGTGGGTTGCATCGATTATCTTTATGCTGACAAGCTTGATCCTTTTGATGCCGAATGCCGATGCGGTGCGAATTAAAGATATAGCCGACATAAAAGGAGTACGCGGAAACCAACTGGTGGGATATGGGTTGGTGGTCGGACTGGAAGGCACCGGTGACAGTGATGATTCCTTATTCACCATCCAATCCCTGGCCAGCCTGCTTGAGAAAATGGGTGTGACCGTGCAGCCGGCTGATATTGACGATGTCGAAAATGTGGCCGCTGTCATGGTCACTGCCGATCTGCCGGCCTTTGCAAGTACGGGCAGCCGAATCGATGTCCTGGTGAGTTCCATTGGGGATGCGGAAAATTTGCAGGGAGGAACTTTATTGTTTACCCCCCTGAAAGCTGCCGATGGCGGCGTGTATGCTGTAGCCCAAGGGCCGGTAAGTACCGGCGGATTTGCGGTTAGCGGGAATTCCGGTGATCAGGTTCAAAAGAATTTTCCCACCGTGGGCCGGGTTGTTGGCGGGGCGCTGGTCGAAAAAGAAATTCATTCAAATTTCAATCAAAAAGTTTCCCTGACCTTGGCGCTGCACGAGCCTGATTTTACAACCGCCACGCGGGTTGCCCAGGCAATTAATCGTGCCTTTTATAACCAGCTCGCCCACACCGAGAATGCCGGTTCCATTCTGGTGAGGGTTCCTGAAAATTACTTTGGGAAAACGGTTCAATTCGTAACGATGATCGAAAGTCTGGGAGTTACGCCGGATACGGTATCCAAAATAGTGGTGAATGAGCGCACCGGCACCGTAATTATGGGTGAAAATGTGCGCATTTCGACCATCGCCATTGCACACGGCAACTTGAGCATTCAAATTGATGAATCCCAGGATGTTTCGCAACCGTTACCCTTTTCGCGCGGAGGTGAAACCATTGTCACGCCGGAATCCGATATCTTGGTGAAAGAAGGGAAAAACCCCTTATTTCTGGTGGAATCAGGTGTCAGTATCGGTGAGGTTGTCAAGGCCTTAAATGCACTTGGTGTCACGCCCCGTGACCTGATTGCCATTTTTCAGGCCCTTAAAGCTGCCGGCGCACTGCAGGCTGAATTGGAGGTTATCTAGTGGCCGATCCGTTATCTTTACCCAAATTACCCGTTAATATCTCTGAGATTGTTTATTCTAAAGAACGCATCCAGCGCGCGGTAGAGTTAAATAAAGATCCGAAAAGCGGCATTCAAAAAGGTCCGGAGCTGCGTGATGCCTGTTTGCAAATGGAATCGCTATTCATTCATCACTTGATCAAAGAAATGCGAGCGGCGATTCATAAGTCCGGTTTTATCAGCGGCGGTCGGGCCGAAGAAATCTATACATCGATGCTGGATGCGGAGACCGCCAACAATATATCGGCCAGGGGTGGGATTGGCCTGGCGAAAATGCTGTTGCATCAGCTGGGCGATCGCACCTCCGAGGTCAATGAAGAAGAATCTAATTCCTAAAGTTTTTGATAATTTATCCGATAATTTATATGGGAAACACCCTTTAACGATGGCGTTAAAAAAATTACAGTCAGACCTCGATCGGACGCTAGATTTAAAAAACAATTTCAATTTGTAGGGACGATTCTCAAATGGAACATCTTCTGAAAAAACTAGTCGAATTGCTCGAGCACGCGACGGAGCTCTA
>JASFGZ010000350.1:0-5396 GCA_050123495.1 Desulfobacterales bacterium | reverse complement strand
CGTAAGCCGCAGCCAGATTGTCGACTTCGAGCTGTTGCGTAAAGCGGTAAAGGAGAAATTCGCCAGTAGAGAAAAACTGATCCCCCTTAACATGAAGGCGCTGGAAGAGGGGCAAAAAGCTGCCCTAGCATCTTAATAATGAAGTAAAACGTTTTGTGTCTGAAATTTATATTGAAAGCGATTTATATCTAAGATTAATTTCAACATGAAAGCGCGAAAAGACGAAAACACGAAAAGGAATAAAAATTTTCGTGTTTTCATTGTTTTCGTGATTTCGTGATATTTTTTTTCGTTGTTTAATAGCGATTATTCATTAAATATCAAAATTGAGTATAAAGCAAAAAATGAAATTTAGGGTTCCGGAGTATTTCTCAAAGATTAAACCTTATGTTCCCGGCAAGCCCATCGAGGAGGTTGAGCGGGAATATGGGATCGGCAATTCCATTAAACTGGCTTCCAATGAAAATCCATTGGGGCCATCGCCGATGGCGGTTGAAGCAATCCATCGTGCGGTTGAAAATCTGCATCGGTATCCAGACGCCGGTGGCTGCGCGCTGATTCAATCTATTGCTGAAAAAAATGATATCAATCCGGACAATATCGTTTTGGGAAACGGATCCGATGATATCATCGCCCTGCTTGCACATGTTCTGCTGGGATCCGCTGATGAGGTGATTTTACCACAACCGTCCTTTCTATTTTACGAAATTTCAATTCTTAGCTCTGGTGCGCTTCCGGTCTGGGTTCCCCAAAAATCGTTTAAGACGGATCTGAAGGGCATGCTTCAGAAAATAAGCCCGAACACCCGCATGATCTTTTTAAACGTTCCTCACAATCCAACCGGAACCATTATTTCAAGACAGGATTTTGAAGAATTTATCGCTGAGGTTCCGTCAAATATCGTCATTGTGTTGGATGAAGCCTATATCGAATTTGTCAGAGCGGCGAATTGCGCGAACAGCTTGGATTTCATGAAAACCGATAAAACCATTGTTGGGCTGCGCACGTTCTCCAAAGCATTCGGATTAGCAGGACTCCGCGTGGGCTACGGCATGATGCCGGCGCCTCTGGCCCGACTGCTTCACAGGGTCCGACAACCGTTTAATGTCAATACACTTGCCCAGGTCGCAGCGGCGGCAGCCCTCAATGATATTAAATTTTTGCAACAGACGGTCAATCTGGTCCACGATGAGCTCGACTTTATGTATGATGCTCTGGACACGCTTAAACTGTCTTATATCCGATCGCAGGCCAATTTTTTTATGTTCCAGGTCGGCGATGAGAGCACCGCGGATGCGGTTTTCGAGAATCTTCTTAAGCAAGGGGTGATCGTGCGGTCAATGACATCTTACGGATATTCGAAATATATCCGGGTAACTATTGGAAAACATGAGGAAAACATTCGCTTTTTAGAAGCACTTGAGAAAATCATCTAAGGCGTCAGACATCAGGCAACAGGCGTTAGGAACAACATTCTTTGGATTCGGCTGTCAGTCCGGTTGTAGACGTTACATCTGTTTAATTTCTTTGATTGGTCGCATTCGTTCAATTAGTTTGGTTTATGCCAACTAATTCAACCAATGAAACAAATAAAACCAATTTAACAAGTCCTTGTACTTTGAACCTGAGTGATTATGAAAAAGCTACTAATAACGATCGATGGCCCGGCCGGGGCCGGCAAAACCACCGTGAGCCGCGCGCTCGCCGACCGGCTGGGATACCGGTATATCGATACCGGCGCCCTTTATCGCGGGGTGGCTTATGAAGTTAAACGCCGGGGGATCGATCCCGAAAATGAAGCCGAGCTGCAGGACCTTTGTCGTCAAATTCAGCTCGGTTTTGAATCGAAAGGCAAGGGGCTGCGTCTTTATTCGAGTGGCGTTGACATTTCTGATCACATACGCACGCCGGAAATTAGCATGCTGGCATCGGCAGTTTCAGCCAAACCGATCGTCAGGGAGTATTTGTTGGAAGTACAAAGGGATATTGGTCAAAAGAAAGCCGCGGTTTTTGAAGGACGCGATATGGGAACAGTCGTCTTTCCGGAGGCCGATGTGAAATTTTTTTTGGATGCGTCCTCAAAAACCCGAGCTCTGCGGAGATATCAAGAGCTCGAAGCCGCATCCGGTCAGCCCTTAGAAGAAGTTGCAAAGGAAATGCAACAGCGCGATACAAATGACAGCACCCGGAACCTGGCTCCTCTTAAGCCGGCTGATGATGCAATTCGGATTGATTCCACCGATTTATCAGTACAAAAGGTGGTTGATTTAATGCTCTCGCACATCGGTAAAAACCGATAAATACAAATGGCAATAGGTGCTATTGCTAACGGAAATACGCATCATCTATAGATTTTATAAAAAATTAAATAAAGGATTGCATTTTTTTCCTATTCTGTTAAAAATACAGGATTGCGCCAAGGCACAAGCCGGCTGCAATAAAATAGGCTAAGGGGGATTAATTATTCATGGTTGATGAAACTAACAACGATGACACTCAAAATGAAAAGCAAACTGAAACTGCCGATGATACGGCTGATGGGCAAATGAAAGCTGAAGGTGAACCTCAAAAGGAAGAGATCAAAACGCAGCAACCGCCGGCGATCTCATCCGAAGATACTTCAAAAGGTCAGGGTGACAGCATGGAAAGCGTGATGGACATGTATGAAGAGAGTTTTAAGCGCTTTGCCGAGGGTGAGGTCGTCACCGGAAGGATTATTTCCATAGACAAGGATCAGGTATTGATCGACATCGGATACAAATCTGAAGGTCAAGTACGGATTCAAGAATTTTTAGATGAAAACGGCAACATCACGGCCAACGTGGGAGATACTATCGAGGTCATGGTTGAATGGTGGGACGATGAAGATGAACGCGTCCTGTTGTCTAAGGATAAAGCCGCTAATATAAAGATCTGGGAATCGATTAAAACGTCCTACGATGAAGAAGGTACCGTAAAAGGCACCATTACCAACCGCGTAAAAGGCGGATTTTCGGTTGACATCGGCGTTCCGGCGTTTCTGCCCGGATCCCAGGCCGATCTGCGACCGATTCGAAATCTCGATGAAATGGTCGGCAAAGAGTTTGATTTCAAGATTTTAAAATACAACCGCAAACGCAGCAATATTGTTCTTTCACGGCGGGCCATTTTAGAGAAAGAACTTGAGGAAAAACGCGCCGCCACTCTGGCCACCATTGAAGAGGGCAAGGTCGTTGAGGGCATCGTTAAAAATATAACCGAATATGGCGTATTTGTGGATCTCGGGGGCGTTGACGGACTGCTTCACATTACCGATATATCATGGGGCCGGGTGAAGCATCCTTCAGAACTTTTTTCAATCGGCGATCCGATCACCGTCAAGATCTTAAATCTGGATTTGGAAAACGAAAGGGTCTCTCTGGGAATGAAACAACTTGCCGAAGATCCTTGGTCCACGGCTGCGGAAAATTATGCCGTCGGTTCCCGCGTGACGGGAAAGGTCGTAAGTTTAACGGATTACGGTGCATTTATAGAGCTTGAAGAGGGTATTGAGGGACTCATCCATGTGTCTGAAATGTCTTGGACGCGTAAAATTCGGCATCCCTCCAAGGTCGTTTCGGTCGGAGATGAGGTGGAAGCCATTGTCCTGGATATTAAACCCGAAAGCCGGCGGATTTCACTGGGGATGAAGCAGGTCGTCCCGAATCCATGGGATGTGATCAGTGAAAAATATCCGATCGGTACCACCATCGAGGGCAAATTAAAAAACATTACGGATTTTGGACTGTTTATCGGGATAGATGAAGGCATCGATGGGTTGGTTCACATCTCCGATATTTCTTGGACAAAACGGATTAAACACCCCTCCGAGCTTTATAAAAAGGGCGATGTTGTTCAGGCCATCGTGTTGGATATTGAAAAAGACAACGAGCGGTTCTCCCTTGGTATCAAACAATTACAGGATGACCCGTGGGAGACGGTGGTTGAAAGATATGAAGTCGGCAAGGAAATAACCGGAACAGTTACCAACCTGACGGATTTTGGAATTTTTGTTGAACTGGAAGAAGGGATTGAAGGCCTTGTTCACATATCTGAAATCAGCAAAGAAAAAATAAAATCGCCGATGGAAAAATTCAAGGTGGGTGATGTCATTACCGCCAGAGTCATGAACATCAATACGGAAGAAAGGCGCATTGGCCTTTCAATCAAACGACTCGAAATCGAGGATGAACAAAACTTGCTCAGCGAGTATGTCAATAATGTAAGGCCGGCAACCTCCACTTTTGGTGAAATTTTACGGGAGAACTTACAAGAAAAGCTCAACGAAGACTAAAACCCATCGCAAAGAGGCGTCTCAGCGCCCAGGGCTGCGTTGTCCCGCGAATTGAAATACTCACGTACTGCGTGTACGCTCCGTTTTCAATTCACGGCACGCCTTGCCCTGAACGCTGATTCACCTCTTTGCGATGGGTTTTTTCTTATTGGAAAATACTTACATCCCCCGTCCCTTTGCGGATAACCTCAGGTGTGTCATTTATCAAGGAAATTACACTGGACGGTTTTCCCGGCACAATATCTCCATCAATCACTAAATCAATCCGGTTTTTAAATACGTCATGAATTAGCGAAGCATCGTTAAGGATGCTTCCGTCAGGCATCGTGGCACTTGTGGTGATAATGGGGTTTCCCAGCCCTTCCACCAGTTCCAGACATATTTTATGATCCGGTACCCGAATTCCAGCTGTTTTGCGCTTGGTCAACATGATCTTGGGTACCAGTTTTGAACCCTCAAGGATAAAGGTATAGGGGCCGGGCAAAAGCCTTCTCATGGTCTTATAGGCATAATTGGATACCTTGGCATAATGACTGATGTTTTTAAGCCCCGAGCAAATAAAACTGAAGGGCTTGCTCTTATTTCGCTGTTTCAGTTGGTAGATTCTTTCAATGGCTTTTTTATTCAGGATATCACAGCCGATGCCGTAATGGGTGTCGGTTGGATAGACGACGATACCGCCATTCGTAAGGATGTCGACCGCCCTTTGAATGAGTCGGCTCTGGGGGTTGATAGGATTTATCTTAAATAGCATATTTTCACGACCTTGTGCGTTTGGTAGTCGAAGATGTTTTTTGATTATCTAAGTTGAGCGATTGTCGAGGTTGCCACAGCTACAAGGAAGATGTCGTCCCGCTATAGTTGCCTATGCGGGACGGCATCTGACGCAGTAGATGTGGTAAGATCGGCAATCCCCCGTGGGGTTTCAAATGTTAAAAAAAATAAATCGATAGAATTCATTAAGAATAAGACAAGATTGCCCCTTTTTAAAATTTGAAACGCTCAGCTTAGGTATTATGCAATGGGCCTTGTTGTCAAGTTGACAAATAAATGATTGCTAAAGACGATGGGTTTTGCTATTGGG
>JASFGZ010000349.1:0-5397 GCA_050123495.1 Desulfobacterales bacterium | reverse complement strand
GTATCAGGGGAACCAGATCTGATGCGTCTTTTATGCGGATAAGCGCCAGATCCGTATTGGGATCACGACCCACCAGTTCGGCTTCAAATTCCCTTTCATCAGCCAGTTTGACCTTAATCTGATCGGCATTTTCGATCACATGGTTGTTGGTAACGATATAACCGGCTTTATCAATAATAAAACCGGAACCCAGACTTCGTTGTTTGAAATCCCGAGAGGGGCCTTCCTCATGATGGGGCCCGAAAAAATCACGAAAGCGGTCCGGGTCACCAAAGGGGTTCTTCTGTCCGAATGGATTCCCGAAGAAATGACGGAAAACAGGCCCGCCACCCTTCATGGTCTTGACGGTACGGATATTGACCACACCATCACGCACTTTCTGGGCCAGTTCACTAAAATTGCCCGGAACCATTACGGTCTTGGATTCCATTTCGGGTATGCTCTTGGCCTCGAGCTCATTTTCGAGACCGCATCCCCACAAGAATCCGGTTAACGCCAAAATCATGATTCCTAAACTGAGTTTTCTGAGTGGTTTCCTTTTCATGGTTTATACCTCCTTATGGTTGATTAAAACAGACATCCCACAATATTCGGTGATCTACATTAACGCATGCAAATGGCCGCAATATGACCCGAAAATGATTAAAAAGTTAGGTTGGCAAGGATGTCGATAGTGTAGGGACGCCGGCGCAGAAAAATTTATTAATATAACAATAGGTTATTAGAGTGATATCAATTGCGGATTGCGGATTGAAATATCTGATATGTCCTGCATTTTAAATCCGCAATCTGCAATCCGAAATCCGAAATCGTATTCGCTCCAACACTCCAGGTACTGGGAAGTCACATTAAAATCGGTCAAGAAATGAGGCTTTTGAGACCTGTTTTAGGGAGGGTGACAGTAAAAGTACTTCCCTGATCTGGCTGGCTGGCAACGGTGATATCCCCTCCATGGGCCCGGGCAATGGCTCTGGCAAAACTCAGACCCAGACCGATGCCGGCCTCTGAACGACTGGGGTCACAGCGATAAAAGCGCTCAAAAATGCGGGAAAGGTCCCTATCGGAAATACCCATACCCGTATCTTTGACAGTGATAGCGGCGAAATGATTGTTCTCCGGGTGGACCGATACGTGAACGGTTCCGCCAGAGGGTGTGTATTTGATGGCATTATCGAGCAGGTTGGCGATCATTCTTTGAATCAGCCGATTATCGCCGGAAATGTTGAAATTACCCGGCGCATCACAAACCAATCGGACACCCTTATCTTCTGCCGGCGACTGGAACAGCTCACAGGCGTCGCGCACAACTGCAGTAATGTCCATCTCGTGGGTGTCGAGCTTATTCACTCCGGATTCGGTTTTGGAGATAACCAGCATCGTGTTGATCATGTCCAGAAGACGGTCACA
Organism: Desulfobacterales bacterium; assembly: GCA_050123495.1. Lineage (GTDB taxonomy): Bacteria > Desulfobacterota > Desulfobacteria > Desulfobacterales > JAHEIW01 > JAHEIW01. The sequence continues at coordinate 3,990 of JASFGZ010000349.1, read as the reverse complement.
CTCTTCAATGGTGCTGGCCGCCATGGTTTCATAATCTTTGGCCGAAGCGCCGGTGGTTAAGGTAACCTCCGAAATCCCCCGGATGCGTGTAATCGGGCTCTTAAGATCATGGGCGATGTTGTCGCTCATTTCCCTGATGCCTTTGACAAGGGCTTGGATGCGGTCGAGCATTAGATTAAAGGTGATTGCCAGCTGGTCGATTTCGTCCTGGTGTTTTTTCACCGGCACCCGCTCCTCGAGACTGCCTTCTGATATTTGCCGGGCCGTTTGGGTGACCGTTTCAACACCGGCAACGGCCCTTCGCGCCATAAACCATCCCATAATGACGGCAAAAACAAATAAGGAGGCCATGGTGGCAACAAATATCTTACGAAAAACTTCAATAAAACGGGTGTAATTTTCCATGGATTGGCCCAACTGCAGGATTATGCTGCGGCCGATTATGGCATAAAGAACCCGGATTTTATGTTTGCGGTCCGGCAGGCTGAATGTATCAAAAACCGGTCGCTTTTCACGGATCAATTGATTGATAGGCGCTTTTCCAATCCCGATATCGCGCCAGTAGGACATATTGGAAGAAGAAAACTCCTGGCCGGCAAAAGAAAGCAGACGGAAAAAAATCTTTTTTTCACCGGCAGCCTGGGCTTTAATAATGACCTGGCGCTGGATAGCATCGATGCCCTCTACTTTTAAAATCGAAGAAAGTGTGCGGGCTTCGCCCAGCAAATCCTGGTCGGTGCGATCCCGCATAATGGAAGTAATCAACAGGTAGAAAAAGAGAAACGCCACGCAGGAGGTCAGCATAAACAAACCTGCGTACCAGAGGGTCAGGCGAAACGCCAGGGTATGACGGATGCTATTTATCTTCTTTAAGAACATAGCCCACTCCGCGAACGGTATGAATCAGTCTGGTGGGAAATCCTTTGTCTATTTTTTCGCGCAGCTTGTAAATCCGCGATTCAACCACATTGGTCTGGGGGTCGAAATAATAATCCCAGACATGTTCCATAATCATGGTTTTTGAAACCACTCTGCCGGCATTGCGCAGCAGATACTCCAGCAAAGAAAATTCCAATGGCTGCAGATCGATTTTTTTGCCGGCCCGCACAACATCCCGCGTTATAAGGTTCATACTGATATCCGCAACTGCCAGTTTTGTCGGCTCGGAAACATCACTACTGCGCCGAATCAGGGCCTGCAGCCGGGCCAGCAATTCGGAAAATGCAAACGGTTTTGCCAGATAATCATCCGCTCCGGTCTGCAATCCTTTTACGCGGTCATCGACCTCCCCTTTGGCACTTAAGATAATCACCGGCGTTTTCAGCCTCTCACGGCGCATATTTTCTATTAGCCTCAAGCCATCCATCCGGGGCAGCATAATATCGATAATCGCGGCATCGTATGGCTCGGTTAAAGCCAAATGCAACCCGTCTTCGCCATTGCCTTCATGATCCACGGCAAAGCCCTCGGCTTTTAAACCTTTGATGATAAAGGAAGCGATCTGTTGATCGTCCTCAACGAGCAAGATACGCATGACTAAAGTCCAGATTAATTGATGTTCATACTTCGATAAAATTATTTGCTTAAATTAGATCGCAAAATCCGAATATCAAATTTTAGAATTTACAAAACATTAATATATAGGCATTTTGTTCAGGAATAAAATTATAAAATATTATTTTGAAAATTTGGTCATTTGATATTGTTTCGGATTTCGGTTTTAGGATTTCGAATTTAGGCTATGGCTTTTTCTTTGCTCCATGCCCTATGTTTTGTATCGCCCTGCAATAGCAGACCACTCTTCTTGCACGCATACCTCCAGTATTTCAAACCCCATATTCTTCATTTTGGCAACCACCAGGTTTTTATTTTTCTCGAACATCCCCGAGCAGACAAAAATACCGTCTGTCGTCAGCGCCCGATGAAGTTTATCCAGCAGTTCCAAAATGACATGGGTGAAGATATTTGCCACGACAAAATCATATTTATCTTTAATTCCCTCCAGAAGATTTCCGGTGCTCAAAGAATAGGATTGTGGATCGAGTCCATTCAGTTCGAGGTTGGCGGCAGCAACGTCTACGGCCACGGTATCTTTATCCACGCCGCAAACCCATCCCGCACCTAGTTTAGCAGCCGTGATCATCAGTATGCCGGTGCCGGTACCGATATCTAAAACCGAATCTCCTTTGTTCAGATAGGCTTCAATCAGATTGATACAAAGCGTCGTTGTCGGATGCGTCCCGGTACCAAAAGCCATACCGGGATCCAGCTCCAGCACGATATCATCCGGATCGGCCCCATACTCGCACCACGTGGGTTTGACAACAATTTTTCGCCCGATTTTTTGCGGCGTAAAGAATGCTTTCCAGGCTTCGGCCCAATCTTCTTCATTCAATTCTTTATAACTGATCCGATAAAGCAAAGCAAAATTCTCTTTTAAGGAGGCAAGTCTTTCTTCCAGAACCCGGCAACGCTTTTTTACCCGGCGGTCTTTTGGAAAATAACCGACAAGCGCACGACGCTCCGGACGACCGATCGAATCCTCCGCCCAACCTTCAGCAGGTTCCATTGTTGGATCTTCTTCAACGATACCCTGCAGGCTAAATTCGAAAAATAGGTTGGAAATTAATTCGCCGGCAAGGTGGTTGTCGCCGGCATCAAAAACAACTTTTACTTCGATCCATTTCATTGTTGAGATCTATCACCACAGAGCACACAGAGATCACAGAGAAAAAATTTAAGCTTTAGTCGTTTATTATTCTACGCAGTCCGTTTTTTAGAATTTGGACATTAAAATTGATCGGAAGACCCACTTTAAACCCAGATAGTTTTAGATAAGACAATAGCTGAGCGCTATGAATTGGTGACAATTGATCAATGGCTTTCAACTCAACAATAACTTTTTTTTCCACCAGAAGATCTAGTCGGTACCCACAATCTCATTTTACATCTCTATATATTACTGGAAGTGCTTTTTGGCGCTCAACAGATAACCCGCGATCCGCTAACTCAAATGCCAAACAGGCCTCATAAGCCGATTCCAAAAACCCGGACCTAAAGATTTATGAACAGCAATTGCAGAACCAATGATGTTTTCCGTTATTTTGTTGATAGTTTTCATTATCATTCTCTGTGAGCTCTGTGATCTCTGTGGTTAAAATTTCTCCTTGGGGGGGTTGAAATAGCCGTGTTTGAGATCCGGAAATTTCTTCCGAATCTGTTCCAACAGTCTTTTCATTCCGATGGGTTTGCCATTTGGGGCCACGCCATCCATTATTTTTAAATATCGAAGCGGGTCAAAATTTAAATTGCGCCATTGAATCATATGAATGCGATGTTTCTTTAAGAATCGATACAATGCTTTTATTTCCTCCGGGGTGTCGCTGAATCCCGGGCAATTTAAATAATTCATCGCAACAAAAATATTACTTTCTAAAGCCAAATCAATGCTCTTTAAGACATCCGAAAACGGATAGCCTTTCGGCCGAAAATAGGCATGATAACAATCTTCGCGGACACTGTTCATGCTGACGCGAATGCTGTCCAAACCTGCATTGATCAGGCGCTCCAGCGCTTCGGGCAGACTGCCGTTCGTATTTATATTGATGGTGCCCCGCTGGGTATTAAAGCGAATCAGACGAATAGCCGGTTCAATGACATCGACAGCCAGCAGGGGGTCTCCTTCGCAACCCTGCCCGAAGCTCACCACGCTTTTTTCTACCCGTTCAATGTGCGCCAGCGCCACTTCCGCAATCTCTTCGGCTGAGGGGGTAAACCCGATGCGGTCCTGGCTGTGGGGAATATCGCCGCGCTGCTGTAATGACAGGCAGCCCAGGCAGCGGGCGTTGCATTGTTTGGCTGCGGGTAGCGGTGCTTCGTAACGGCTTAAAAAAAAATTTTTCCCTGCCGGACACCCATACTGCAAAGCACATTTTTCCAGATGCTCCCGGAGGCGATTATCCGGCATCTGTTCGCGCATTTTTTCAATAC
>JASFGZ010000348.1:0-5398 GCA_050123495.1 Desulfobacterales bacterium | reverse complement strand
GTTCAATGACCGTAAAGGTTACGGCTTCATTGAGCAAGAAGACGGGCCGGATGTATTTGTTCATCATACCGGAATCAATGCGTCTGGATTCAAGTCCCTGAATGAGGGCGATCAAGTTACGTTTGACATAGAGCAGGGGCCGAAAGGTTCGCATGCAGTAAATGTTACGGTAGTTTAATTTTACCAATAAAAAATAAAGGGGGCATCCCTTCAATATCTAGAGGGTTGCCCTCTTTTTTCCCGACTGATTGATTGATGCGTGGTAAAAAGATAGGATATTTTAGCTGCTTCTCAAGTTTTCATTTTGAGGGGCACAATAGACTTGATTTTTTTAAAAAAAATGTTATTATTCGAACAATCAATAAAGGCCCGTTCTTGATTGGCGGGCCGGTTTCATTCTAAAGGAAAGATCCATTTGTCAAAGTGGCAACCTGAAGTATGAAACTATGAGAACTTTTTTTAAGGAGGGTGTCACGATGGCTAATGGAGTTGTAAAATGGTTTAATAGCAGCAAAGGCTATGGCTTTATTGAGCAAGAAGATGGTCCGGATGTTTTCGTTCATTTTTCAGGGATCAATGCAGAGGGTTTCAAGTCTTTGTATGAAGGCGACCGCGTTACCTTTGATATCGAAGAAGGCCAAAAAGGTCCTGCTGCGGTAAATGTTACTGTGGTTTAATTACCGTTTCAAAACAAAAATCGGGCATTCTGTCTAAGTCTTAAGAGGAGGGGATGCCCTTCTTATTTCTATAAGACGCCACCGGAACAGGCAAGGACAGCAGGTCAACGGTTTCTGCTTCGCTAGATTCTTTCTATTTGAATATCAACATTTGTCCCCTTTGTCGTCACATCGTACACGGGTGAAAGCATGCTCAACGCTCTCAGCCGTTTCAGATTTTCAGCATCGGTTTTGACTTTGAAATTCACACGAATGTTCTCATATCCTTTTCTGACCTCATCCGACAATCCCATAAAACCACGCAGGTCTAGATCACCTTCCAATTCCGATTCGAGTTCGTCTATCTGGATGCCGCGAAGGGCGGCATGGTATACGAGGGTTGTCGTCAGGCAGGCGGATAGCGCGTTTAGAAGATGTTCAACCGGGTTTGGGCCGATGTCTGTTCCTGCAAGAATGGGGGGTTCGTCTGCGTCCAGCTCAAACGTTTTTAGGTGCGGGTTTTCCTGATTGGCAGCATAAAAATCGCCGACAGTCGAATGGTTATGACCGCCTTTGATCCATTTATTTTTAAGCCGAAACTTGCATTTCGCCAGATCGGGTTTTTCTTTTATATCGTTGGCCACCTTTTCCACGGCGGTCACATTCACGCCATTTAAAATTGTTTCTTCAGACATTTTTATAACTCCTATTAACAGCAAAAGAAAGCTAGGTGCTGTCGCTTTAAATTTCTTTCGTGTGGTATTAAAAACTCTTTTTCCTAACCAGCGTATATCGGAAAATAAGGCACATTGAATCGATGTCAATTTGTTCGGTTATTTCTCCTCCTTTTCAAGCATCTTGCGCATTTCCGAAAACCGGGCTTTCTCTTTCTCATCAACAGCCGGATACTTTAACTTAAGTTTTTTGAGGCTGTTAACAATGATTTGTGCCACTGTCAGGCGCATAAAGGGCTTGTCATCGGCGGGGATGGCATACCATGGTGCCCACGGGCGTGAGGTGGCATTGACGGCTTCCTGGTAAGCTGTCATATAATCTTTCCAGAACGTTCGTTCACGTACATCACCCGCGGAGAATTTCCAGTTTTTACGCGGTTCGTCGATCCGAGCAAGAAAGCGCTGCCGTTGTTCCTCCTTGGAGACATTAAGCCAGAATTTTAATATGACGTATCCATTGCGTGCTAAGTGCTTTTCGTGTTCACGGATCGACTCATAGCGCTGCTGCCAAATACTTTTCATGTCTATACGATCGGGGAATTTTTGTCCTGTGAGATATTCAGGGTGGACCTTAACAACAAGCACTTCTTCATAATAGCTGCGGTTAAAAATTCCAATACGACCTCTTTCGGGTAGACATTTTGTGGTGCGCCACAAAAAATCATGATCCAACTCCTCAGGTGTCGGCTGTTTAAATGAAAATACCTGACACCCGGCCGGGTTAATTCCGCTCATAACCGCCCGGATGGTGCCGTCTTTTCCCGCAGCGTCCATGGCTTGAAAAATAAGAAGGGTGGCATGCCGATCATGCGCATAAAGGATCCTTTGTAAATCGGAAATCTCATCGATGCGTTTTGCGAGGCTTTGCTTGCTTTTCTTCTTCCCTGGAGCGCCTTCAGGTGGTAACGTGCTCGCGTGATCGATTCGGAAGCTCCCGTCATAAGCTACCAGATATGGACTTGCAACTGCTTCAAACATATACACCTCCTTGATGATACCTAAATCTTGCATGAAAATTAATCAGAACCTGGGGTTATGTTTAATGAATGAAAATCATTTTATCGCATTAGTTTTCACCCTGCGGGCGAGCCGGAGGCTTCCATCTGCTGCGTTATTAAGGGCTTGCAATAGCTTACTGTGGCTGCGCTCTTAAATGCTCCCGCTGTGCGGGATGAAGCGTCTCATTTTATAACCCCAAGGGATTCCACTTGCATATGAAGGCCTCCGACTCGTGCAAAATTCAGATATTCATCCGTGAGTCTAGGTGACATTCATTAGCATACTCTTTTTTAGTCGGTCAATTCCATTAGAACCTATCTCAAAAATAGCAGATCATGCCCAAGGGCCCCGCTTGAAAACGGGACTTCGCATCTGATCTTTTTCTTTTTAAGGTGCTCAACAAGGCGTAAAATCAAGTGGCTCAAACTCAAGCAGGTTTTTTGAACGCCTTTAAATTACATAAAATTGGATATGAAATTCCGCCGATTTTGGCGGAGCAACACCGCCATTGGGTATTAGATGCATTTTTGAGATAGGTTCTGGGAGTATCGAAGGGTCATCAGCGGGGCAAACGGTATACCGGCCGCATAGATTCCCCTATAAACTAATCGGACACTTGCATTTTCGTTCTTCAATTATTATTGTTAATCTAAGGTTCTCAGGGACCGAATCTTTTTTGAGGAGCATCAAATGCGTTTTGACAAGAAAACGTTGATGGCATTCCAGTTAGTTATAGGATTTATTTTGATAAATCTCTTCTTGGCCTGTTCCGGTGTTAATCCTTTGAGCCCCGGGGCATGGGTTGAGGAAAAAAATCGGATACCTTTGCTTGCTGCCGGGCCCCAGGAGGGCAGCTGGCAGACCCGCGACCTGACAATTGAGTATGAGCTTCTGCAGGGGGATGATACCATCCAGATTTCCGGTGTTGTCAATTTTGAAGGTCATCATACGAGGAATTTCAGCATATTGGAGCGTTTGACGATTTACATTCATGCCGTGGATGCCAATGGTATTGTTCTGCAGACAAAAGCGGTGAAAACCTTTGGTTATCGTCGGCCGTTTTTTTTGCTGGGAACGCTGTCCTTCGACGGCGATTTTGAAATGGTTGGAGATGTCGATATCATTGCTGTTGCATTCAGTTATAGCGGTACGGTTGAGTCCGGAGGCGGGGATAAAACTAATTGGGATTTTTGGAAGGTTCCCCGGCGCAAGCCCCCAGAGTAAAATTTTCGGTTATCAAGCCTAAATAGAGCTTCTCTTTTCTATCCTTATCAAATTTAGAACCCCGTTTCTTTCAGCGAAGCGGGGTTTTTATATATTGTTTGGGAAAAAAGAATTTGACAAGCAGACGTAGCACCGGATAAATTTATCGCAAAAGACTTAATCGCAAAATGATAATCCTTTTTCAGGGGTAGATAAGAGGCTGGCATTGTTTTCGATTCAAGAGATTTTAGATTTGGCTATTCGGCTGGAGAAAAATGGTGAATCCGTTTACCGCAAAGCGGCAGCGAAGCTTTCCAGAGCGGATCTCGTTTCTTTACTGGAGTGGATGGCGGATGAGGAGGTCAAACATGCCGCGTGGTTTTCTGAATTGAAGCACACACTTGAGACAGATTCCATCAATCCCTTCATGGAAGAGATGGGCCGTGAGGTTTTCACTGATATGTTGGGTGAAAAGAGTTTTTCGCACCGAGAGGTGGATTTTTCTAAAATGGGCCAACCACATGATTTGGTAGCTGCATTTATAGAGTTTGAACAAGACACGGTGTTGTTTTTTGAGACTCTTAAACCGTTTATCGAGGATACCGGCACCCTGGACAATTTAGAAAAGATAATCGCTGAGGAGAACAACCACATTGCGAAGCTTCACAGATTTTTAACAAATGAAGCCGAAGTATTCGTGAACGGTGATTAGAAGTGGTTTCAAAACCACTTCAAGGGGCTATTGTTTTTGTTGATCAAAATTAAAAAAGTGCAGGGCTGACACGATGAGAACACGTGCGATTGAAATATCTCCCCGTTGCCTTTTTGCGATAATATTTTTTTTTATAATGGCTTTCTGCGGCAGTTCTTTTGCCGGGCAGCTAAAGTATGGTGATTGGGTATGCATTTTGGATACCGATCCGCTGACGAATAAAGAGAACAAAAGAATTGGAACCTTTGCCGGAGATGGTATCAGCACGTTATGGTTGTCGGATTCTGATTCTGACGAGGAAACGATCCAACTCACCTTAAAATCTAAAAAAACAATGGCATCAGAATATTTTTCTTACAGGATTGACAACATTGATACCCTGACGATTCGATCGGCCGTCAAAGGTTGTGAATCCAAATGTCTAACTGAATACATCCCCAAAAAGGATGCGTTCATTAAAACCCTGAAAAGGGCCTTGCGAATTCAGTTTGAATACGATTCTTATCCTGAAATCGCTCAAAATCCGACTTTTTCCCTGCGGGGCTTTACTAAAGCCTATAACTGGCTGGTCCGTAAATAAAAATAAACGACTATCACGACGCGATGAGGCGTTTAAAAAACCGATTCGAGGAGCTATCTAAACGCCAAAAGGCCGCCTTGACTTTGCATTTCTATTTTCGGTGATTAATCTATTATAAAAAGATGGGAGGAACTAGAAGTGAAAGACGAAATGAGTTTGCCAAATGACAGAAAAAGAGACCCATATGTTGATCGCCGATCCGGAGATGATCGACGGGTTGTCTACGACTCGGATTATTTTGAAAACGGTGGGATGGAAAGAAGACAGGGACAGGATCGCAGACAGCAAAGCGAGCGTCGGGATGGCTGCACCAGAGTAAGTAAATGGTCGAGCGTCTGTCCGGATGAAATATAAAACAACCTTCACCAAATAAAACCCCGCCTTTTAATCTGGCAATGGAATTTACTTTTTTCCCGCCGCATGAGGACTCTTTGGTTTTGCAGTAATATCCGTTTTTTTTTAGATCTCCAAATCTTCCGTAATTCTGAAATTCGTATTTGTTTACGGACACCTG
>JASFGZ010000347.1:0-5402 GCA_050123495.1 Desulfobacterales bacterium | reverse complement strand
GATTAGCTTCGGTACAATTTCTGTTTCATAATTTTTTTTTAACTGTGACATTGCCTTCCTCCGGCACCCCGTCTTAAGTATCGATTGCTTCGCCGCATTTTACACAAAGTCGTATCTTTTTCCCATCTTCCAGGCGTTGCTTCTTAATTCGCGTGGGGCTTACACACTTATTGCACATGACCATTACATTGGAAATCATGACCGGAGCCTCACCCTCAACAATGCCCCCCTGTTTGTTTTTTGCACTGGGTTTGGCATGCCGCTTGATAAGATTGATCTTTTCAATCAGCAGTCGGTTCTTTTTTCTGTCAACCTTAAGAACCTTGCCAATTTTGCCTTTGTCTTTGCCGGCAATTACCTTGACCTTATCATCTTTTTTAATGAGTATCTTATTTGGGAGCATAATCTGTTTCCCCACCTACAAGACTTCAGGAGCCAGTGAAATAATTTTCATAAACCGTTTGGCTCGCAACTCTCTGGCTACTGGACCGAAAATTCGGGTGCCAATCGGTTCCCGGGATGCGTTCACCAGGACGGCGGAATTATCATCAAACCGGATGTAGGAACCATCCGGTCTGCGAATTTCTTTCTTTGTGCGAACCACTACCGCCTTCAAGACCTCACCTTTTTTAACCTTGGCATTCGGCAGCGCCTCCTTAACGGCAACCACAATAATATCACCGACACTGGCATATCGCCTGCGGGAGCCTCCGAGAACCTTTATGCAATACAATACTTTGGCCCCTGAATTATCTGCTACGGTTAACTTCGTCTCTGACTGGATCATTTTATCATTCCCTTGGCGCTACACAGCTTTTTCGATGATTTTGTTCACCCGCCACCGTTTGGATCGGCTAAGTGGTCTGGATTCGGTGATGATTACTTTGTCACCAATCTGACACGTATTGCCTTCATCGTGGGCAGCAAATTTGGAACGTCGCCGTATATACTTATGATAAAGTTTACTTTTGACCAGCCGCTCAACCAAAACGATCACGGTCTTGTCCATCTTGTCACTGATAACGGTTCCGACCAATTGTCTTCTCATTCCTTGTTTTTTCATGGCATCGCTTATTCTTCAGCAGTCTTGTTTTTTACTTGAACTTCACGCCTGATAGTATTTATTCGAGCAATATCTCTTTTGATCTGCTTCATCTTTTGGGGATTTTCTAGCTGGCCGATTTCATGCTGAAAGCGCAGATTAAAGAGTTCTTCTTTGAGATCGCTTATTTTGCGCTGCATTTCTTCAAGACTCATTTCATTTATTTCACTGGATTTCATTAGGCCTCACCCCGCTCAACAAATCGTGTTCTAACCGAAAGCTTATGGGCAGCCAGGCGAAAAGCTTCTTTGGCCACCTCTTTGGAAACACCTTGCATCTCATACAGAATTCTGCCCGGACGAATAACAGCCACCCACCCTTCCGGAGCACCTTTTCCTTTCCCCATTCTGACTTCAGCCGGTTTTTTCGTAAACGGCTTATCGGGAAAAATTCGAATCCAGATCCGACCCCCTCTTTTTATATGTCGCGTCATAGCAATTCGTGCGGCTTCAATCTGTTTTGACGATATGCTGCCACAACCGGTGGCTTGTAAGCCGAATTCTCCAAAATTCAGATTACATCCCCGACGGGCAACACCTCTCATTCTGCCTTTTTGCTGCTTACGATACTTGACTTTTTTCGGGCTTAGCATGTTTCAAATTCCTGTTACGAGTTCCGAGCTGCGGGGTCCGAGTTTACCGCTGGCAACCCGCAACTCGTAACGCGCAAATTTTACTGGATTTTATTTAATGCCTTTACTTAATATATCGCGCTTAAAACACATTAATGCTTAGGCTGCTCCGATTTCCACTTCATCCTTTTTCAGTATCTCGCCTTTGAAAATAAAAACCTTCACGCCGATAACGCCGTAGGTTGTACGCGCATCTATAAAGCCGTAATCAATATCAGCTCTGAGCGTATGCAGGGGGACCCGGCCCTCACGATACCATTCGGTTCGGGCCATCTCCGCACCGCCAAGCCGTCCGGAACAGATAATTTTAACACCCAAGGCGCCAAAGCGCATGGCAGAGGAAACTCCGCGCTTCATTGCGCGGCGAAATGCGACCCGTCGTATAATCTGTAATGCCACATTTTCCGCTACCAGCTGGGCGTCGATCTCTGGTTTTCGAATTTCCTGGATATCGATTAAAACTTCACGGTCCGTTATTTTTTCAACTTCTTTTTTCAGCTGCGATATTTCGGCACCTTTTTTGCCGATGACAATCCCCGGTCTAGAGGTATAAATCCGTAAGCGCACGCGCTTAGAGGATCGTTCGATTTCAATTCTGGAAACGCCTGCATGATAAAGTTTGTCTTTGATAAACTTTCGCAATTTGTGGTCTTCCAGAATATATTCGGCGTAATTCTTACCACCAAACCAGCGGGATTCCCACGTTTTGACGATTCCTAATCTCAATCCAATTGGATTTACTTTCTGGCCCAAGCGTTTACCTCCTTTGTTATACCGAAGATTCCTCGTCCAAAATCACGGTAATATGGCTGGTTCGTTTCAAAATCCGCGTTGCGCGACCCCGAGCTCTAGCCCGCCATCGTTTCAGCGTGGGGCCTTGATCCGCAACGACATTGCGGATAACCAGCAGATCGATATCAATATCCGGATGTTGATCGGCATTGGCCACCGCCGACCGAATGACCTTTTCCAAAATCCCCGCTGCCTTTTGGGGCATGAATTTAAGGGTATTCAACGCGGTTTCGACCGGCTTGCCCTTGATCGCCCCTAATATTTTATGAACTTTGCGGGGTGAAATCCGCATGTACTTTGCAGAAGCTTTAACTTCCATCGTGTTAAACCCTTGTTAACTGTTATTTGTTATTCGTTATTGGGTTGTGACATTCAAGTCACTATTGGAAACCGACTTCATTCCGCTTTAACTATTAACCAATAACGATTAACTCCAATTGGGTTTTAACCCAATTGGATTTTACTTCAATCGGGACTTTTTCCCGCTGGCATGGCCGTAAAAAGTTCGTGTAGGTGAAAATTCCCCTAACTTATGACCCACCATGTTTTCACTGATAAACACCGGAATAAATTTTCTGCCATTATGAACGGCCAATGTGATACCGACCATCTCCGGCACAATGGTTGATCGTCTGGACCAGGTTTTAATGACCTGGCTACTGCGAGATGCCTGGGCCTCATTGACTTTTTTTAGTAAGCTACTATCAACAAAAGGACCTTTTTTCAGCGAACGTGGCATAAATACTCCAATGTTTAGTTAATAGTTATTAGTTACTGGTTAATGGTAATTCGTAATTACACACTTGCAACGCTCATAGGATCGGCAACAAACAAATAACGAACAACACATAACCAATAACGATTGCTATTTGCGCTTTTTAACAATCAAACGGTCGCTTTTCCGTTTGCGGCGGGTCTTAAATCCCTTAGTGGGCCATCCCCACGGGCTGCAAGGGTGCCGACCGCCTGAAGATCTTCCTTCGCCACCGCCCATTGGATGGTCGACTGGATTCATGGCCACTCCCCGAACTTTGGGACGTCGGCCGAGCCAGCGCTTTCGCCCGGCTTTGCCCAGGGACTTATTTTCATGCCCGACATTACCGATCTGCCCTATGGTAGCTCTGCATTTTAAAAGAACCATCCGCACCTCGCCCGAGGGCAGTTTAACCAGCGCGTAAGGGTTTTCTTTTGCCATCAGCTGCGCATAGGCGCCCGCGCTTCGAACAATTTGGCCGCCTTTGCCCATACGGAGTTCGATATTATGGATTTGGGTGCCCAAGGGGATATGACTCAGCGGCAGCGTATTGCCGGGTTTAATGTCCGCATTGGGTCCGGACTCCACAATGTCATCGAGCTGAAGCCCGAGAGGTGCCAGAATATAACGCTTGTCTCCGTCGGTGTAATGTAACAAGGCTATCCGGGCAGATCGATTCGGGTCGTATTCAATGGCGGCCACTTTAGCCGGAATGCCGGTCTTGTCGCGCTTAAAGTCGATAATTCTGTAATTGCGCTTATGCCCGCCGCCCCGGTGTCTGATGGTAATGCGTCCATTGGAATTTCGTCCACCGGATTTTCGAATCGTTTTCAACAGCCGCTTTTCCGGAGTCGTTCGGGTAATCTCCTCAAATGAAGAATACGTTTGAAAGCGCCTGCCCGGCGATGTAGGTTTTACCTTTTTGATGGCCATTTTGTGCTCCTAATTCTATGCTCCTTCAAAAAAATCGATGCGCTCGCCCGGCATTAGGGTGACGATTGCTTTTTTCCAATTCCGGCGTTTGCCGACAAATCGACCCCTCCTTTTGGTTTTGCCTTTGACCTGCATGGTCTGAACACCGGCCACTCTGACTTGAAAAGCTGTTTCAATGGCCCTCTTTATTTCAATACGATTGGCGCGTCGGTCGACTTCAAATGTCACCTGATTCGCAACTTCTTTTTGAATATTGGTTTTCTCGGTGTTCAAGGGTCGCTTGATTATCTCATATTGCATCATGCCGCCAGCCTCCCCTCAATATTCTTTATTACCGGCTCCAGCAATATTAATGTCTTGTATTTAAGAATATCATAGACATTCAGGCCTTCACTTCGCAGTACTTTAATATCGGGCAAATTCCTGGATGAAAGCTCCAGATTTTCATTTTTTTCTCCGGTGACGATGAGGGCATTGGTCAGGTTTAAGCCGCTTAAAAGGTCGACAAAGTCCTTGGTTTTAATTTGTTTCAGCTCAAACTTGTCGAGCACGATGAGTTCATTCGCCTGCAGTTTACTGCTCAACGCCATTTTCAGCGCGAGCTTTCTGACCTTTTTGGGCACTCTGAAAGCATAGGTGCGCCCATCCGGACCGAACACAACCCCGCCACCCCTTAATAAAGGCGACTTAACATCACCCCGACGTGCCCTACCCGTGCCTTTTTGACGAAAAAGTTTTCGAGAACTACCCTTCACATCGCTGCGATGCTTAACCGAAGCGTTTGCCGCACGTCGATTGGCCAGTTGCATGGTTACAACCTCATGCAGCACACTGGACTTTACAGGAACATTGAAGATGTTTTCCACCAGATCGATCGTTGTAACTTTTTTCCCTTTAATATTTTTAACATCTACAACCGGCATAGCCATCCCCGTTTAATTTGAGATCGGTTCAAAATATTTTATGAAGCCTCGTTTTGTTGAAATTGGAGCTTATTAATGGTGACCAGTCCGGACTTCGCACCCGGTACGGCACCTTTAATCAAGATAATATGGTCTTCGGGCCGGATATCGACAACTTCCAGGTTTCGGATGGTTTTACGCTCGTTGCCGTAGCGGCCGGGCATCTTCTTTCCTTTGATGACTTTTGACGGCCACGCACTGCACCCGATGGATCCCGGAATACGATGA
>JASFGZ010000346.1:0-5413 GCA_050123495.1 Desulfobacterales bacterium | reverse complement strand
TGCAAAATTGAGATATTTGTGTTTCTCTCAATATATCACCAGTTTTTGAACTCTAATAGAAGACTATGATTATTGATTGTCATTATCATCTTGAACGCAAGTTGTTGACTGATGATGAACTGTTGAAAAAAATGGATGAGTGCGGGGTGGACAAAGTCGCCTTAATGGCCGCAATAAACGAGCCTATTCCGAAGCCTCCGGAGTTTCTATTAAATATTTTCCGTTTTTCATGGTCACACATTTCATTCCGCTTTATCGCAAAACTCCTTTCGAATAATTTCACATCCGAAGGTGACATAAAGCTTCCTACCGGTATATATCATTTATATCCAGATCCAAAAAATGAGCCTGTATTTCAGGCTGTCTCAGAAAACGCTGATAAATTTCTCGGATGGGCGTTTGTTAACCCACGGGGAGAAACCGATCAAATACAGGAGTTGAACAAGTGGAAAGACCATCCCGGCTTTATCGGTGTAAAAGCCCATCCTTTCTGGCACCGCTACCATCCAATTGAATTGCTCCCGGTAGCCGAGCAACTCTTTGAAATCGGAAAACCGCTTCTAATTCACGCCGGGTGGGATTCTCATGGGGATTATGATGCTCTCTTGCAGAAAGTACCTGATTTGAAACTTTTATTGGCGCACGCAGGTTTTCCGCTTTATTCTGAAACATGGAATAAGATAAAAAGTTATAAAAATGTATATATCGACCTCTCCCAGACCAGCTATCTTAATGACCGAATGACAAGGCAGGCTGTTGATTATTTAGGGGTTGAGAAATGTCTCTTTGGAACCGATGGGCCTCATGGTGTCCATGGCGACGATGGGTTGTTTGATTACGCATTTATAAAAAGAAGAATCGAAAGATTATTCCCTGATAAAGAAAAGCAAAAAAAACTCCTTGGGGAGAACTTTTTAGAGCTTATCGAGATAAGAATGTTGTGATATTCTGGCATATCACAAGTTCTCCGTTTTCGTGATATTCTCAATATATCACCAGTTTCAGAACCCGCCTTTATTATTGACTAAACCTATTGATTTGGGTATAAACGCACCCAAACAATTTCTGATGCTCCTTTTCCACCTGGCCTGAAGCGATTCTCCATTTTCAGAATCGAATCTTGTTTCTGGCCCGACAATTACACCCTAAAATGACAAATCACTGCTGTACAAAAAAATCATCCGCTCCTACCCCATCACAGGGTCATAAATATAGCCCAAAATCGATTCTTAATCCCCAAAAGTTTAAAAAAGGTAAAACCCGGTGGAATCAATATGCCAGGGCGCTGGCTAAAATCAACACGCAAGCGTTAAGCGGGCCGATGCTCGATTTCGGGTGCGGCATCGGTTATTTTGTTCTAGAGGGCCTGCAGCGGAAAATGGATATCTGGGGGGTTGACCGATCTTTTGGGAAGCTTGTGCGCTATGAAAAACTGCTCCAGCATACCTCCAGTCCCCGCGTCTGGAAAAACCGCTGTGCAATTGCAGACGGGGCTGACTTGCCTTTTCGATCGAATCATTTTGCAGCCGTCAGTTCCTGGTATGTATTCGAACACATTGAAGCGCCCGGCAACGTGATTCGGGAATTGGTTCGAGTTACACGACCAGAAGGTATTATCGTCATTCGGGCTCAGGATGCCCGCAACTTTTGGGAAGGACACTGCAAAATTCCTTGGATTCCGTTCCTCTCGGGCCGGCTGGCCCGGGTCTGGATCGAAGAGTTCGGAAAATCGCCTGAACTGTGCAAAGGGGTCTACGACATCACGCAGCCTCAGATCGTTTCCATACTCGAAGCATTGGGCTGTCGAATCGATACCCAGGCACCCCCTCCCCGGACCCTGATTGCAAACCACCACATGCTGGCTGAAGAAGAGCAGGTCCGCCGAAACGCCCGCAGAATAAAAAAAATGTTCGAAAACGGCGAGTGGCTGCCCCAGACCGATAGTTTGTTCATCTGCGCTCAAAAAATATAGCAAGTTCGTTCTTCATTTTGGTGTTTGACGCTGAGATCATTTCCAAAAAGTTACATGAGATTTGAATAGTCTTCAATTCTTGATATTGAATGCTGCAAACTAGATTCTGCCATTTATTCGTAATAAAATTTACTTTCCAAAAGTTGCGATTACTCCAACATAGACCAAGCTTTAATCCCATGAGAAACATTGTGATATCCATTTTGTATCTGCAATAATTTCATTTAGTATGATACTTGGTAGTTTCTCAATATATCACCACCCGAACGTTAGCCATCTTAAAAATGGAGATAAAGGAAATGGGGATACGAGATTTAGCATGGAACACTATTAAATGGAAGTTTATAAAAAAGCGATTAGGTTACACCGGTGAAGAAATGAAAAGTTTCCGAGAAAACCCGAGAAATGAGGATGTCTTATCTAAGGCTCCGGAATTACTTAAGAAGACAATCATTGTGGAGGTAGTTGATTCGCATGGTTGTAATAGTCAACACGGGGTTGGCAATAAGTTTTATTTTGATGGAGCAGGTAACCTTTTAACTGAACTGTGTCCAAAAAAAATATGTGTCTATGCTCTGAATGCTATAACGCCTCAAGTTTTCGCTGCAAATGAGCTTCTTCATGCTGGTGCTGATCCCAATGATATGAGGTTCAAACGGGCTGCTTGCTTTGATGTGGGATTGGAGTGTGGTGGCTGGGGGCGAATCGTAATGGAAATAAAAGTGGAGGATCGCAAGAAAGCCTAAAAAGGCGAGTGCACCTTACGGGAAGAAGCTGGCTCTTCCAACCAGCCGGTTAGCCAGAGCGTTTTCGATCCAAATACCTCCAACATATCGGCAAAAATAGACCGGTTTAAAAAGTTGTGATATTTTAGAATATCTGTAATTATGGTCAACCTGTGGTATTCTCAATATATCAAAGGTCGGCAGAGAAAAAGTCCGACCACAACATATGGGGTTCGCCATGATTTACAAAAATCAATTATACCTTTTGTAGGGTTCGCTAACCGATTTGCATGAACCTTGGCGCACTATGGCAAGTAGTCTTCAGTTATTTTAGATCAGATTGCCAGACTTCCTTAAAAACCCGCATGATATTCGAGCCTAATATCCTTTGATCTCATCATCTGAGTACTCCCGCTCAGATAATCCAATTGTCAGGTTTTTCAAAATATATACCAACCTTGCTTTTTTCAGGCCTTTCAGATAGAAACGCCAACAGTGCAGGCTGTGTGTAGGACAGATTTTATCGTTAGACATTTTCGAGGCGCAAGAAGCATGTGACTGAAACTCTTCTTAGTCTCATCTAAAATAAGTTATTAAGAAAGGTCAAATCGATCAAAGTTCAAGAAAGATGAAGGGATTCACCAAGTAATATGTGAATTACAATTATAGCCTGATCGGAGTTCGCCCATGAGACATTCTACAAAGATAATTCTTAGGCTCGTGTTGCCGATAGCCCTAATGCTGATATCAAGCCACGTGCTGGCCCAAGAGCAACCTAATGGCAATCAAACATCGGGAATTAAACGAGATGTATCTAAGCCAGCACCGGATTTATCCGATATAATTCCAGCAACGACAAAATTGACCGGAGATCTCGCAATCCTCAAAAATAGGGTTACTGGTGTACTGGATATCTCAAAATTTGAAGAAAAGTACGCTAGGATCGAAGAGAACCTAAAGGATCCGGCCGCTCAATTACAACAAATAAAGGAATCAAAGGATGTCAGGTTAAATCAACTTGTGGAAATCAAAAAGGTAATCGAGCGGGAAAACGAATTACTCGAGGAAATCAGTAGACCCCTTGGCGAAAAAATTCGTCAGTTTGGCACTTGGCGAAACGATTGGCAGACGGAGAAGCAACAATGGAACGAATGGCAATCTGCCCTGCTCGAAGATGGAGATCTCGATCAACTCAAATCGATCTTTGCAAAGGCAAAGGATACGATTGAAAAGGCCCTGGAAATCGTCAACTCACAGCTGGGTTCGATGCTGACGGTCCAGGAGCGAGCGAGCAATATTCAGGCCAAAATAATCGCTATTAGCGCAGAATTAGACGCTCTGATCCTATCCGCTCGCTCTGGTGTCAGGGTCCACATATCTCCCCCGATGTTTTCCTTAAGCTATTTTTCTCAGTATTCAAGCGAGTTGTGGTATGCATTGCAAAAGGGTCTGGCTGAGACCATATGGATAGACAGGCGTTTCTTTGATCGACAGGGGTTGATCGTTTTTCTCCAGTTTTTTTTCTCCCTTATCGTGATCGTCGTCGTTTATCGAAACCGCCAGGTGCTAAGCGACTCGCAACGCTGGCGGTTTCTTGCAGCACGGCCATTTTCCGTAGGATTATTTTTTGGCACAATAGTGTTCATGTTGTTCTATGAATATCAGGGGTTGCAAGACTCGTGGTCACTTGGCCTTACAATTGTCGGCGGTATCTCCTTTGCAAGACTTATCGGAGCCTTGTATCCGGCGTCATGGAGAAGGCGGTTTGTATATGGTTTAATCATTATTTATATCGTCACCAGACTACTGTATGTGATCATGCTGCCGCTCCCGCTGATGCGCTTATACATGTTTTTAGCAGCGTTAGCTGGCCTTGTCTTCTGTTTGCGGTGGGCCAGTGAAAGCGGACGTCACAAAGACCCGGGCGTTTATCGCTTGGTGCTCCGGGCGGGCGCTTGCTTTTTGGCCATTATCATCATTGCGGAAATTTGGGGAAAACAAGGGCTGGCCGCATTTCTGTTCAACTCTCTGTTGCGTTCCACAGCAATTCTGCTTGGCTTCATGTTGTTTATGTACATGATTCACGGGGTCTTGGAGCGGGTATTCCGCAGCTCATCTCTCCAACGAATGGCATTGTTTTACGGTGATACCGATATCATCATTCGCCGAATAATATTCTTCATCGATGCCGCTATATACGGGCTCTTAGTGGTACCCGGTATTCTGTTTATCTGGGGAGTTTATGCTGACTTTTCAGGGGCGATTAAAGGTCTACTGGCACTTGGCTTCAATTTGGGATCACAGCGGATTAGTATGGGCCTGGTAATTATTTCAGTGGGCATCCTTTATGGATCGTTTCTGGCATCCTGGATTGTCCAAAAATTGCTCATGGATCAAGTACTCGCCAAACGTCGAGTGGAAGCAGGGGTCCGGGTCTCAATAGCAAGATTGGTACACTATGCTTTAATATTCATAGGCTTCGTGGTGGCACTTTTGGCACTCGGATTCGAGTTTACAAAACTCACAATCATTTTGAGTGCACTTGGTGTTGGTATCGGTTTTGGCCTGCAAGGCGTTGTCAACAATTTTGTCAGCGGACTCATTCTGCTCTTTGAACGACCTGTGAGAGTAGGTGATTTTATCGAACTCGGCGGCAAATGGGCCGAAATCAAAAATATTGGTCTTCGGGCTACAATCGTCCAAACCTTCGATCAGG